>JBJKQV010000134.1:0-4522 GCA_046704985.1 Terriglobia bacterium | reverse complement strand
TCGGGCAACGTTGGAATAAAAACCTGACTCGAACGCATGGATGAACCTGTCTCGCACCCGCATGGTGATGGATTCGTACCCGGCCTTCTCGGGGGATCGCTTCCCTAGAACCATGATTGTTGAGGATAGGCGCGGCGGTTGTCAAGAATAGTGGCGCCGGGGCGCTTTTCCCCTCTCGCTTTTTGCCGCGTCTCCTGGCAAGATACGGGCGGATGAGCATCCCCTTCCTGTTCGCCCTGCTCGGAGGCTTGCTGGTCCTGGCGGTGGTGGCCAACCGCCTGTTCCGCCGCACGCGCGTCCCCGACGTCATCGTGCTCATGGCAGTGGGTGTACTCATGGGTCCGGTGTTCGGCTGGGTGGACCCGCATCAGTTCCAGCCCATTACCCACGCCTTCGGGACGCTGGCCGTCATCCTGATCCTGTTCGAAGCGGGACTGGAGCTCGACCTGCGCGACACGCTGGCGCACTTCCCCGGTGGCCTGCTGCTGGCCGCCCTCGCTTACTTCCTCAGCCTGGGAGCCATTGCCGCGGTGGTAGGCGTGAGCCTTCGCCTGTCGCTGGGCGCGGCACTTTTGGCCGGCGCCGCACTCGCCTGCACCAGCAGTTCGATCACCCTCCCCATCCTGCAGCAGATCGAGGTCGACAAGCCTGCGCGCGTCACCCTGCTTCTGGAAGCCTCGCTCAGCGACGCCCTGGCGGTGCTCAGCGTCGGCATCCTGATCGACCTGGGTGGCGGGGTGGGCAGCGTGATGTCGAGCCTCGCTTACCGTTTTCTTTTCCACGTGGCGGTTTCGGTGCTGCTGGCGGTGCTGGTGGCGGCCGTCTGGTCGTCGCTGCTGCCCAAACTCTCCGAGCAGCGCTTCTGGCAGGTCCTCACCTTCGCAGTGGTCCTCCTGCTCTACGCGGGGGCCGAGCGCGTGCACGCCAACGGGCTGATCTGCGTGCTGGCCTTCGGCTTGGCGCTCTCCAACCTGCGGCGCATCGACCGCCGCCTGCTCGAATCCTCGCTGGGCGTCGAAATCCTCGGCGAAGAGCACCACTCGCAGATGCTGAGCTTCCACTCCGAACTGGCGTTTCTGGTGCGCACCTTCTTCTTCGTCCTCATCGGGGTGATTGTACAGTTTCGCGAATTGGTCACCCTGCTTCCCGCAGCGCTGGGAGCGGTGGGAGCGATTCTGGTGGCGCGCTGGGCCGCGGTGCGCAGCAGCCACTGGAGCCGGCGGGGATTCAGCCCGCCGGAGCGCGAGATGGTTTTCTGGATCATGCCTCGCGGCCTGATCACCGTCGTGCTGGCCCTTCAGATCGTGCAGAGCGGCTTGAAGGAGTTGGCGTTCCTTCCCGGCTTGGCTTTTGCCGCCATTCTGGCCACCAACCTGCTCGTTATCGTGGGCAGCGTGCGCCTGCGCCGCGCCGAGTCTTCCGCTCCTGCGGCCCAGGTTTCCGGTGAGAGCGCGCCCGAGATTTCTTCCGCCGACCCCGCCTCCGATTCCTAACCCGTGTCCATTGCCGGCGAATTGTGTTTAAATATTGCCCCGGAGCGTGACATGTCTGACAAGACTCGCATCGCGATCGGCTGCGACCACGCGGCCTTGAGCATGAAAGTGAAGCTGCGCGACACCCTGCGCGCCGAGGGCTATGAGGTCCTCGACCAGGGCACCGATTCGACGGCGTCGGTCGACTACCCGGACTTCGCGCGCAAGGTGGCCGAAGCGGTGGCCTCCGGGCAGGCCGATTTCGGCGTGATGATCTGCGCCACCGGCCTGGGGACCGCCATGACCGCCAACAAGGTCGCCGGGGTGCGCGCCGCCCCCTGCAACAACACCCTCTCGGCGAGCTTTTCGCGCTCGCACAACAACGCCAACGTCCTCACCTTGGGCGCGCGCCTGATTGACGCCACGACGGCGCAGAAGATCCTGCACGTCTGGCTCAACACCAAGTTCGAGGGCGGGCGCCATCAGCGCCGCGTGGACAAGATTCACGCCACCGAGCGGAAATCTCTCGAGGAGAAAAGACCATGACCGTGCCCGCGCGCAACCGGCGGCTGGAGGAAGTCGACCCCGAAATCGCCCGTGCCATCGGCAGCGAGGTGGACCGCGAGGCCCGCACCCTGGAACTGATCGCTTCGGAAAACTTCGTCAGCGAGGCGGTGCTGGAAGCTTTGGGGTCGGTGCTCACCAACAAGTACGCCGAAGGGCTTCCCGCCAAGCGCTATTACGGCGGCTGCCAGTTCGTGGACGTGGCCGAATCGCTAGCCATCGAGCGCGCCAAGAAACTCTTCAACGCCGAGCACGTCAACGTGCAGCCGCATTCGGGCGCCCAGGCCAACCAGGCCGTCTACATGGCGGTGCTCAAGCCCGGCGATACGGTGATGGGCATGAACCTCGCCCACGGCGGCCACCTGACGCACGGCCATCCGCTCAACTTCTCGGGCAAGATGTACCAGATCGTGCCCTACGGCGTGCGCAAGGACACCGAGACGATCGATTACGACGAGCTCGAACGGCTGGCGATGGAGCACAAGCCCAAGCTCATCATCGCCGGCGCCAGCGCCTATCCGCGCATCATCGACTTCGAGGGCTTCGGTTCGATCGCCAAACAGTCCGGCGCGTTGCTGATGGTGGACATGGCGCACATCGCGGGATTGATTGCCGCGGGGCTACACCCCAGCCCCTTCCCGCACGCCGATTTCGTCACTACCACCACTCACAAGACCCTGCGCGGCCCGCGCGGCGGCATGACTTTCTGCAAAGCCCAGTTTGCCAAGGACCTCGACAAAACCGTTTTCCCGGGCATCCAGGGCGGCCCGCTCATGCACGTCATCGCCGCCAAAGCCGTCTGCTTCCACGAGGCCTTGCAACCCCAGTTCCGCGACTACCAGAAGCAGATCGTCGCGAACGCCAAGGTCCTGTGCGAGACCATCGCCGCCGACGGCTTCCGCATCGTTTCCGGCGGCACCGACAACCACCTGATGCTGGTGGACGTCTTCTCCAAAGGCTTGACGGGCAAAGACGCCGAGGCGGCGCTCGAGCGCGCTTCCATCACCGTCAACAAGAACGCCATCCCCTTCGACACCAATCCGCCCATGAAGGCTAGCGGCATCCGCGTGGGCACGCCCGCCGTCACCACTCGCGCCATGAAGGAAGCGGAGATGAAGAAAATCGGCCACTGGATCACTGAGGTCCTGAATCACCGCGAGGACGAATCGGTGATCAGCCGCGTGCGCGGCGAGGTCGAAAAGCTGACCGAGCAGTTTCCGCTTTACGAGAAGCGGCGCGGGGGCGTTGCCAAGACCGCTTAAAGCCGGCAACCTTCGACTCGTGGGGCCAGCACCCAGGACTACATGAAGCACCGGATCTCCATCAGCTTGCTGCTCGCAGAATGCCTCGCGGCGTTTCTCCCTTTTGCCTCGGCCGCCATTTGCCCCTCAAAGGTTCCTCGCTACGTGTCCCCTGACGGGAACTTGGTTGCCTTGGTGGTTCCGGTTGACCAAGTAAAAGGTTTTGAGTGTTACGAGAGCCGAGTGGAGATCCACTCCAAGTCTGGCACTCTCATGACAGAAACAGATTATTCGTCGCAAGATGGTTACCATGGTTATGGTGTGGAGAAGGCGATGTGGACGCCCGACTCGCAATTTTTCGTTTTTAAACTCGATAGTTCCGGGGGGCATTCCCCCTGGCACACTCCCGTGGAGTATTACAGCCGGGCGCAGGACAAAATCCTTTCCCTCGACAACGCGCTGCATGACGCTGTTACGCGCGGTCGCTTTTCGGTGGCGCCGCCTGACCGTGTCACCGTAAACCTTTGGTTCAGCAAGCAGGAGAAAACGGTATCGTTGTCGGCGCTTAGCATCGGGCGGAACCAAAAGCAGCAGTGAATTCCTTCCTTCTGGGACGAGAAGAGGCGAACCATGGACCTCAAACAGGCAGCCCGAGAACGCTTTGAGAAATCGCGCGAAGAGCTGGTGGATCTCAGCCACCGCATTCATGCGAACCCCGAGCTGGGTTTTCAGGAAGAAAAGTCTTCGCGCTGGACGGCGGAAGCGCTATCCGAGGCCGGGTTCGACGTCCGGATGGGGGTCTGCGACGTGCCCACGGCGTTCGTAGCGCGCGCGGGCTCCGGACCCCTGCACGTCGCCATCTGCGCCGAGTACGATTCCCTTCCCGGCATCGGCCACGCGTGCGGGCACAACATTATCGCCGCCACCTCGGTGGGCGCGGGCATTGCCGCCGCTCAGGTGGCTGACGAAGCGGGCCTCACGGTGAGCGTCATCGGCACGCCGGCGGAAGAAGTGGGCAACGCCAGCGGCAAAATCCTGCTGCTCGAGCGTGGGGCCTTTGAGGGCGTGCACGCCGCCATGATGGTTCACCCGGCGCCCATGGACCTGGTGCGGCTCAAGATCATCGCCGCCTCCATGTTCGACGTCGAGTACACCGGTAAGGAATCGCACGCTTCGGCGTTTCCGGAGCTGGGTATCAACGCCGCCGACGCGCTGACCATCGCCCAGACGTCCATCGGCCTGCTG
>JBJKQV010000133.1:0-3111 GCA_046704985.1 Terriglobia bacterium | reverse complement strand
GCCGCGCGGGGCGCGGCCGATGCCGTCGGCGTTGGGCCGCTCGCGGCCGGCGGGAAGGGAAGCGGTGAGACGGCGCTCGGCGGCGCGCTGCTGGGCAACGTAGCGGCGGTAGTGCGGGGCCTCGGTGGTTTTGAGGTCGAAGGGAGCGCGCCGCGAGAGGTCGTAGAGGCGGGCGAACAGAGCCTCGGATTCCTCCGCGTCGAGCAGGTCCGCGAGCCTTCCGCGGCCCGTGGGCACCAGAAAGAAGACGCTCCACAGGGCGATGTCGAGCCCTTCGAGCAGGCGGACGAGAGGGTCGAAGTCCGCCAGGTTGCGCCGCGTAAAGGTGGTGTTGATCTGCACGGGAAGCGAAAGGGCGCGCGCCCAACGCACCGCCTCCAGGGTGCGGGCGTAGGAGCCGGCGACGCCCCGAAAGGCGTCGTGAATCTCCGGCGTCGAGCCGTCCAGGCTGAGGGCCAGGCGCGCCAGGCCGGCGTCCTTGAGCCGCGCCACCGCTGCGCGGTCGAGCAGAGGCGTGGCGCTGGGGGTGAGGGAAATGCGCACTCCACGCCGCGCCGCGTAGGCGACCAGGTCGAAGACGTCGGGCCGCTTCAGCGGGTCGCCGCCCGTGAGCACAAAGACCGGCGCCCGAAGCCCCGCCACTTCCGCAATCAGCCGCTCGGCCTCGGCGGTGGTCAGTTCGCGCGGGGAGCGCTGCGGCTGCGCGCAGGCGCGGCAGTGCGCGCATACCAGGTCGCACGCCCGCGTAGTTTCCCAGATGACGATGAAAGGGCGTTGGTTGAAATCGGGCCGTGGGGTGCCGGGCATGGCGTTTCCTCCCGCCCCCATTCCAGCACGCGGGCGGGCCGGCGTGCAGTGACTGAAGTCACGGCCCCTCCGTCGCGTGACCAAAGTCATCGAGGCGGCGCGCCGGGGCGCCTTAACCTTCAGGTGTTGAATGAGCCGGGTCCCCAAGCCGGGAGCCGGAGGGAGAAACCATGATGAGCGAGATCAACCGGTCCACTTCGCTGGCGGAAATAGTCCGCCGGCATCCCAGCACGCGGCGGGTTCTCGACCGTTACGGCTTGCACGGTTGCGGCGGCGAAGACGGCCCGCGCGAAACCCTGGAATTTTTCGCGCGCGTTCACCAGGTGGACGAGCAGGAGTTGCTCGCCGCGCTGCGCGAAGAGATCGCCCACCCCGGCCCCGTTCCCGTCCCCTACCGCGCCAGCGTCGCCGACACCATCTACCGCCCCTTCTTCAAGGCCGCCATCGCCGTCATGCTCTCCATTGGCGGGTTGTGGGGAGCCGTCAACCTGCTCGACATCGCCCTGCACAAGAATTTCCTGCTGCTCAACCTGGTGCCGGCCATCCACGCCCACGCGCACGCCATGATTTTCGGCTGGTGCGGGCTGTTTGTGATGGGCTTCGCCTATCAATCCTTCCCGCGCTTCAAGCACACCACGCTCTGGCGCCCGCGCCTGGCGATGCTGACCCTGGGACTGATGTTGGCGGGCATCCTGCTGCGCGCCGCCGCCGAGCTGAGCGTCGGACACGCGTTCGCAACCGGCCTGGCCCTGGGCGCCGCCGCTTCGGCCGCGGAGTTGGTTGCCGTCGGCCTCTTCATCGCCATTATTTTTCAGACCGCGCGCGGGTCGCTGGAGCCCCACAACCCTTACGAGAAATTCATTTTCGCCGCCCTCGCCTGGTTTTTCGTCTCCGAGGTGCTGAGCGACGTCTTCTTTTTCGCCAAGGCCACCGCCGTCGGCCAGCACCAACTGATCCAGCGCATCGCCCTGCTCGACGGCCCGCTGCGCGACATCCAGTTGCTGGGCTTCGTCACCCTGATGATCGCCGGGGTGAGCCAGCGCTTTCTGCCCGCCGTCTACCGGTTGCCCCGCCCCCGCCACGACCGCCAGTCGCTCATCTTCTGGCTGATTAACGCCAGCCTGCTGCTCGACGTCGCCTGCTACGTGCTCGTGCTCACGACCCGCAATCTGATTTTTGCCGTGGGACTTGAGGCGTCGTTCGTGATGATGCTGGTTTGGGCCGTCCTGCTGGTGCGCCTGTTGGGCATTTTCGCGCGGCCCGGGGAGCGCGACCGGAGCTGGAAATTCGTCCGCGCCTCCTACGTTTGGCTGCTCATCGCCATGGTGATGCTGCCGCTCTTTCCCGTCTACGGCCTGCTCACTCACCAAGCCTTCGCGCACGCTTACCTGGGCGCTTACCGCCACGCCTTCACGGTGGGATTCGTCACCCTGATGATCATGGGAGTGGCGGCGCGCATCGTTCCCATCCTCGCCGGCGAGAATTCGGGGAGCCTGGACGCGCTTTGGGGGCCCTTCCTGCTGCTCAACATCGGCAACGCCGGACGCGTCAGCCTGCAAATCCTTTCCGACTTTCGTCCCGGCTTCGCTTACTCGCTGGTGGGCGTCACGGGCTTTCTGGAAGTTGCGGCGCTGGCCTGGTGGGGCATTGGGCTCTGGCGCACCATGAATCGCGCCACCTCCCGCCGGCCCCTGCCCGTCGCCGCCGACCTCGTTACCCTGCGCGGCTAGGCCGATCGTCGCCTGCCTGCGCCACGCTCCGTCAACGATTCTTTTCCAGGCAGTCCGCCCCGCGGGCTGCCGGTATGACTTCGCCCGCCGCCCCACTTCAATCGCTTGGAATCGCCGCCCGACTTGGCGTAGGATTTTGGAGATATTGCGGAGGAGCTATGGGCAAGGCAAAGATTCTCGTGTTGCTGGGAGCCTGCGCAGTCTGCTGCGTGGGTCTGCTGGCTCTGCGCGCCGCGGCGGCCCGGCAGGCGGGGCGCTTCGAGCTCACCACCACGGCCTTCCAGCCGGGCGCAACCATCCCGGCGCGTTTCACTTGCAGCGGCGAAAACGTTTCACCGGCCCTCCACTGGAGCGCTCCTCCGGCCGGCACCCGCAGCCTGGCGCTGGTCGTCGACGACCCCGACGCCCCGGCGGGCACCTGGGTACACTGGGTGGTCTACAACCTGCCCGCCGGGTTGCGCGAGCTTCCCGAGGGCGTGCCGCCCGAAGCACGTCTTCGCCAGGGCGGGGAGCAGGGGATTAACAGCTTCCGCAAGACGGGCTACGGTGGGCCGTGTCCGCCTCCCGGCAAGCC
>JBJKQV010000132.1:0-5661 GCA_046704985.1 Terriglobia bacterium | reverse complement strand
CAGCAGCGCCGCGGCGCGCCGGATAGGGTGAAGTGGGGTCAGCATTATCTTCCTCCGAACGAAGTCTCGTTCCTTCAACCTTGGAACGCCCAGCCTAGCGCGTCTTGCAAAAAATAAACAGAGACATCGGGTCGGGCCGCCCGCAAAGAATTTTGCAAGCCCCGGGGCGCGGGCCGTTCTCAGGTCGAAGCGCGCCCCGGGCGCCCGCAAGGCTCGGAGGGCGGCTGGGGAGGTGAGTCATGAAGCGACGATGGATGTGGGGAGGTCTGATCTTCTTATTTCTGGCCAGCGTGGCGCTGGCGGGCGAGTTGCGGCGCGGGCGGGTTCTGCCGCCGGCCGACGAGCCGGCCGCGGCCGCGCGCGCCACCTGGCGCGTGCTCGACCCGGTGACGCGCGGAAACCTGAGCGTCTACCCGGTGGTTTCCAAGCTGCACGTGGATACCTCCGCGTTCCTGACCCTCGACGAAGGCTTGGACTCCGGGCAGGTGCGCATCGCTGAGTACGGGCAGGTGGAAAGGCCGATCGAGCGCCGCCGCGGTCCCTGGGGGCCGCAGGATCCCGTCTGGGGCTATGGCGGCGGCCCGCGCGTGAACGAATTGGTGCTGGTCAACGAATCCTCGCGGCCGCTGTTGCTGCTTGCCGGGGAAGTGGTTTCGGGCGGCAAGCAGAACCGCATCATCGGCTCCGACTTGATCGTTCCTCCGTACAGCCGCCCCTTGCCGCTCACCGTCTTCTGCGTCGAGCACGGGCGTTGGTCGTCGGGGAAGTCGTTCCAATCCGCCGGCGCCATTGCCCACCCGCGCATCCGCCAGGAAGCTCAGATCGCCGGGAGCCAGCAGGGAGTCTGGAACTCGGTGGCGCGTTCGGCGGGAGCGATGGGCGTGGCCTCGCCCACTTCCAGCTACACGGACGTGCTGGCGAGCGCCAAGGCGCGGCGCGCTTTCGATTCCGTGGCGCGCTCGCTCGAAAGCGGCTACCAGGCGGAGCTCGACAAGAGCATCCGCGGGCGCGGTGCGGTGGGCGTGGTGGTGGCCATCAACGGGCAGCTCGCCTGGGCGGACGTTTTCCCCAGCGCCGAGCTCTTTCGCAAGTACTGGCCCAAGCTCCTGCGCTCCTACGTGCTGGAAGCCCAGGACTCGCCGCGCGGCGCCAAGGGCGTGCCCTCCCGGAACGACGCCCAGAGCTTTCTGCTCGCCGATCGCGGCCGCATGGACATCCGCGAAGAACCGGGCGTCTACCGGCGCACGGAGATTGTGGCCGCGGATTATCAGGTTGTGGCCCTGGAAGCGCTGGGGAAGTTCGGCCGCGACGGCCTGCTGATGCACTACAACAAGATGGCGAATCCGTAGGCGGCGGGACAAGGTCCGGGAGAGATTCAGAAATCCTTCTGAATCTCTCCCAGGTCCACTTCGTCCAACGTCGCGGCGCGCCAGTCGGCGTGCGCGAGCTCGTCGGCAGGGCGGCTGTGGGCGATGGCCAGACAGCGAATGCCCGCCGCCTGCGCCGCGCGAACCCCGGCGGGCGCGTCCTCGATGGCCAGGCACTCGGCGGCGTGCAGGGTTTGGGTTTTAAACTCCGCCCGGCGGCTCAGGCCCGCGAGCGCCTTGAGGTAAATCTCCGGGTCGGGTTTGGAGCGCGCCGTATCCTCGGCGGTGACCAGCAGGCCGAAGGCTTGGCGCAGGCCGATCTTTTCGAGCAGGTGCTCGACCTCGCTCCTCAGGCTGCCGCTGGCGATGGCGAGAGGGAATTGCGCGGCCACGCGGCGCACGAACTCCGCCGCGCCGGGGAGGGCGGGCAGGCCGTTGCGAATCGCCCGCGCGTACGCGGTCTCCTTCCAGGCCAGCAGCTCGTCGCGCCGGCGTGGCTCGAGCGCCCGCCCGTGGCTCGCGTACAGGTGCTCGATGATGCCCCGGTCGTCGAGCGCCAGGTAGTCGCGGTAGTACTCTTCCTCGCCGAGCGTCCAGCCTTCGCGCGCCGCCATCTCCTGCACCAGCCGGCAGATGAGCGGCTCGCTGTCCACCAGCACGCCGTCGAAATCAAAGATGATAGCCCGTAGCAATGGCATCTCCTGGCAGCATCGATTCTACGTCGCCAACCCGGTTTGCCATTGTAGCGCAAGCGCAGCGCCCAGGACTCTCGCGCGTGGCGGGATTCGAACCGGGAAGGTTTTTTCCGCGCTATGATAGACTGCTTTTGGGGCGCGCCGGGACTGTCCGGGCAAGCCTCGCGGTGACCTGTCGCCTGGTTGCTGCATCCAATCTCTTTGAGCTTCCCGCGAAGGAAGAAAGCATGACGCACCATCTGAGTATTCCCATCGCTTTTGTGGCCGGTGTGGTGTCTTTTCTGTCGCCCTGCGTGCTGCCGCTGGTGCCCGGTTACCTCTCCATGCTCTCCGGAGAGTCAATCGAGGTGCTGCGGGCGGACGCGGGCGGGGCGTTGATGAAGCGCATCTTCGCGAATTCCGTGGCCTTCGTGATGGGTTTCTCGGCGGTGTTCATCCTGCTGGGCGCTTCGGCGACGCGGGTGGGGCAGTTCCTGGTGACGCAGCGCACGACCTTCAACATCGTAGCAGGCGTGGTGATTATCATCTTCGGGCTACACCTGACGGGCCTCATCAAAATTCCCTTCCTGTACCGCGACAAACGCCTGGCCGCCGGCCAGCCGGGGCGCGGACTGGGCGGCTCGTTCGTTCTGGGATTCGCCTTCGCCTTCGGCTGGACGCCCTGCATCGGCCCCATCCTCACCGCCATCCTGGCCGTGGCGGCGACGCGCTCGACGGTGCTGGCGGGCATGTTCCTGCTGGCCGTGTATTCCGCCGGGCTGGCCATACCGTTTCTGCTCACCGGGCTGGGCCTCGGGCAGTTTCTGAAATTCTACGGGCGCTTCCGCCGCCACCTGCAAGCCGTCGAGGTGGCTTCCGGGGTGCTGCTGATCGGCCTGGGGGCGATGATGGCGTTGGGCAAGTTTACGGCGCTTTCCGGGTACTTGACGTTTCTGAACCGTTTCTCGCTGTAGCGGCGCCGTCTCGCCGCCGATTGAAGACTCAGGAGCAACCGTGCATCCGATTCTGCTGCAAATCGGCTCGTTTCAACTTCCCACCTACGGTGTGATTCTGGCCACGGCGCTGGTGGTGGCGCTGTGGGCGGTGGTGCGCCTGGGGCGGCGCGAAGGTTTTGACACCGGAATGCTGTTCGACTTCAGCACCTGGATCATCATCGCGGCGCTGATCGGCGCCAAAGTCCTGATGGTGATCACCGACTGGAGCTTCTACTGGCACCATCCGGCCGAGATGGTGAGCTGGAGCATGCTGAAGGCGGGAGGGGTCTTTTACGGCGGCTTCATTGGCGCCGTGCTCTTCTCCTGGTGGTATGTGCGCCATTACCGCCTGCCGCTCTGGAAGGTGTTTGACATTTACGCCCCGGCCATCGCCCTGGGGCAGGCCATCGGCCGCTGGGGATGCTTTGCCGCCGGCGACGATTACGGCAAGCCCACGCACTTTTTCATCCACGTTACCTTCACCAATCCCCTGGCGCACGAGATCGGCGGGGTGCCGCTCAACACCCCCGTCCATCCCGTGCAGCTCTACTCGTCGGCCGCGACGTTTCTGATTTTCGTCTACCTGTGGCGGCATTTTCCGCACCGCAAGTACGAAGGCCAGATCTTCATCCAGTACGTGTATCTGTACGCGGTGGCGCGCTTCTTCCTCGAGTTTCTGCGCGGCGACCCCGACCGCGGGTTCGTTTTCCACCACCTGCTTTCGACGTCGCAGTTCATTGGCATCCTGGCGGTGATCACCGCAGCGGGATTGGGGTTATACTTGAAGAAGCGGCCGCAGGGAGCCTCGCAGCCCCAGGTTGCGCAGCCGAAGAGCAAGGCCTGAGACGGGTCCGGTCCCCAAGGAGAGGTTTCATTGAGTCGAACACAGAAGTTTCTGGCCGTTGTGGGCGTGGTGGTGGTGGTCCTGGTGGGGCTCTATTTCGCCAATCGCGAGCTGATCGCGCCCCTCGCCGAGCATCCCCAGCAGGAAGCCGCCGGCCCGCACCCCATGGCTCCGGCCTTTTCCCTTACCGACCTGTCGGGCAACAAGCTGGACCTGAAGGACTACAGGGGCAAGGTAGTGCTGCTGGATTTCTGGGCCACCTGGTGCGGACCCTGCCGGATCGAGATCCCGGAATTCGTGGAGCTACAGCAGCGCTATCGCGACCAGGGGCTGGCGGTAATCGGCATCTCCATGGATGACACGGAAGCTCCCGTCAAGAGTTTCTACCAGGAATTCAAGATGAACTATCCGGTGGCCATGGGCAACGTCAAGCTGGCGGAACTCTACGGCGGCATCTTCGGCCTGCCCACCACCATGATCATCGGGCGCGACGGGCGCATTTACGCCAAGCACGTCGGCCTGACCGACATCTCGGTTTTCGAGGGCGAAATCAAGGAACTGCTCGCCGCCCCGGGCTCCCAGCAGGTGTCCGACTTCCGCCCCATGGGCATGGGGCAGTCGAGCGACATCAAGCTCGGCGATCCGGCGGCTATCAACTCCGAGGTCCCCGGCATAATCCTCACCAAGCTCACCGCCAGCCAAAAGGCCGATTACATCAAGCTTCTCAAGGAACACAAGTGCACCTGCGGGTGCAACCAGAGCCTCTACGAATGCCGGAAGACCGACCCCGGCTGCGCGACCAGCCTGCAGGAATCCAAGCAGGTGCTGAAGGACATGCTCAAGTCGACGACCTGATTTTCCCCCTCGACTGCCTCCCTCTCTTTTCTTGGCCCAGGGCGTGAGCCCGCCTGCCGCTCATGTAAAAATCCGCTTTTCCTTTTCCTGCCGGGTGGCTAAGATAATGGACTTTTGAAAATGGGAGGGGGCAAACCATGAAATCATGGCGGCGGTTTTCTCTGTGTCTGGCGGCGGGACTTCTGGCGTTCAGCGGCGCGTTGTTCGCCGGCCAATACAACCAGGCGCTCTTCAGCGGCATGAAGTGGCGCGAGATCGGGCCTTTCCGCGGCGGGCGCGTGGAGGCGGTGGCGGGCATTCCCGGCAACCCCCGCGTCTTCTATTTCGGTTCCGTGGCGGGCGGCGTCTGGAAAACCGAGAACGGCGGCATCACCTGGAAGCCGCTCTTCAACCACCAAGCGGTTTCCTCCATCGGCGCCATTGCCGTGGCGCCCTCCGACCCCAACGTCATTTACGCGGGCACCGGTGAAGCCTGCATTCGCAGCGACATCTCCTACGGCGACGGCGTTTACAAGTCCACCGACGGCGGCAAGACCTGGACGAACGTGGGCCTGAAGGACTCGCGGCACATCGGCGCCATCGCCGTGGATCCCCACAATCCCGACATCGTCTTCGTCGCGGCGCTCGGCCACGCCTACGGCACCAACACCGAGCGCGGCGTCTTCCGCACGACCGACGGCGGCAAGACCTGGCAGAAGGTTCTTTACAAGGACGACAAGACCGGCGCCATTGACGTGGTCTTCGACCCCCACAATTCCCACATCCTCTTCGCGGCGCTCTGGGAAGCGCACCGCACGCCCTATAAACTGGTGAGCGGCGGCCCGGGCAGCGGGCTTTACAAGTCCACCGACGGCGGCGCGACTTGGAAAGAACTCACCGGCCACGGCCTGCCGGACGGCACGCTGGGGCGTATCGGCGTTTCGGTT
>JBJKQV010000131.1:0-3168 GCA_046704985.1 Terriglobia bacterium | reverse complement strand
GCTGGCCGCCGTGCTGCTGATGCACTGGCCGCGCACCGCCCCCACGCCCTCGGCGAGCGACGCTGCCGACAACGCTTTGTTGCAGTCCATCCAAAGCGACATCAATCAACAGGTCCCCACGGCGCTGGCTCCGGCTGAATCGCTGGTGGCGCAGATGACTTCTAATTCGCAAGCTCAAGGAGGAAATCAATGAGGAAACTGATGCAAGCGTTGGCTGTGCTTCTGCTGGCGGCCGGCTTGGGTGCGGCACAGACCGCGCCGCAGGCCCCCCAGCCGCCCGACCCACCCGCGCCTCCCGCGGCGGGCCAGGAGAGCGGCAACGTCATGTACCGCCGGGCAAGACCCGATGGTCCGGTCTGGATCCAGCGCCGCCGCGCGGACCACGGCATGGCAGGCATGCGGGAGGGGAAGTGGTGGAAGAATCCCGAGCTGGCCAAGAAGCTGGGCTTGACCGGCGATCAGGTCAACAAGATGGAAACCATCTTCCAGAACCACCGGCTGCAGTTGATTGATCTGCACGCCAACCTGGAAAAACAGGAAGTGCTCCTCGATCCCATGATCAATTCCGAGAACCCCAACGAGCAGCAGACCCTGGCGCAGATCGATAGGGTGGCGCAGGCGCGCGCGGAGCTGGAGAAGTCCAACGCGCGCATGCTGTTTGCCATCCGCCGCGTGCTTACCCCGGAACAGTGGAAGCAGCTTCAGACCTTGCACGCCCAGCGCCGCATGGACCGCGGCGTGCGCTACTTCCACGAGCGCACCAACGGGCCCATGACTGCACCTGCTCCTCCTATGCCCCCGGACCCGTCCCAGCCGGAGCAATAAGCGAAGTAGCCGTCCTGGTGCACTCCCAAGGCCCCGCTGACGGCGGGGCCTTGGCTTTTTTGAGGCGGGCCTGAAGAGGGTAAGACGGGACACTTCCCCCCCACGAGCGGCCTTTGAGGGCCTGTGGATAAAAAAATTCCACTCCCAGCCGGATGCTGTTGAGACACTCCCGGGCCTGCAAACCGCAAAGCCTTGTGGAGGCTGGCATCCCCCCCGCAAGCGAGTGGATACCCGATGCGCTCCTAATTCCCTCAAAAACCTAAAAATAACCCTTGACATGAGGACCGGAAGTGCCTATATTTCGTGGCCAGAAGTGGTCTAAAGTAGTCGAAAGTGAACAGGCAAGTCAGGTTTTGGTTGGTTTTTGGGGGCGCCGGAACCGGGCGACCAAATATCCGATGCTACGTGGAAACTATCCCGCAACGATAGACACCAAGGGCCGGCTGAAGATCCCGTCCGCCTTCAAGGCCTTTCTGGACGAGAACTACGGCCCGGATTTCTACGTGACCAGCCTGACCGGCGAGTCGGTGCGCATTTACCCGTTTACAGTGTGGCGCGAGATCGAGGAGAAGCTGAAGGCGCTGCCTTCCATGAACAAGGCGAAGCGCAAATTCCTCGACCGCACCAACTATTGGGGGCAGGCGGGGCGCATGGACGGGCAGGGAAGAGTGCTGATTCCATCGCTGTTGCGGGACTCGGCGGTAATGCGCGGGGAAGTGGCGGTCATCGGCTATCTGGATTACCTGGACGTCTGGAACATGGAGCGCTTCCGCGAGCACATGGAGAAGGAACCGCTGACCGAGGACGACGAGGAGACGCTGAGCGGGCTGGGCATTTAAGCGCTGACGATTGCGAGATCGAAGTTCGTGGTGATGGACGGTGAGCAGCAGTGAAACGGCGAAGAACAAACCCGAGCCCCGAACCCCGAGTCCTGAGCCTCGGGCCGTCCACCTTCCCGTGCTGCTCGAAGAAGCGCTGGAGTTCTTGCGCATCCGGCCCGGCGGCACCTATTTGGACGCCACGCTGGGCGGCGGCGGCCACGCGGAGGCAATCCTCCGCCGCCTCACGACGGGCCGCTTGCTGGCTCTGGATCGCGATCCTGCTGCGGTCGATGGAGCGCGCCGGCGCCTCAGGGAGTACGGAGAGAGAGTTGTAGTGATGGAAGGGAACTTCGGCCAAATCCGGGAACTGCACGCCTCGAGCGGCCTGCCGCCCGCTGACGGCTTGCTGGCCGACCTCGGCCTGAGCTCCTTGCAGCTCGACGACGCGGAGCGCGGCTTCAGCTTCAGCCGCCCGGGCCCGCTCGACATGCGCATGGGCCCCGACGCGGCGGCCACCGCCGAAGAGTTGGTGAATTACGCCGGCGAAAAAGAGCTGGCCGATCTGATCTACGAGTTTTCCCAAGAGCGCCACTCGCGCCGTGTTGCGCGAGCAATTATGAAGGCCCGCCCGATTCGAACAACCACCGAACTGGCGCAGGTGGTGACGCGAGCTATCCCCTCCCGGGCGGGCCTTCACCAGATTCATCCGGCCACGCGCACCTTCATGGCGTTGCGCATGGCGGTCAACGGCGAGCGCGAGCACCTGGACCGGCTGCTCGCCCAGGCTTTGGACGTGGTGGCGCCCGGCGGGCGCCTGGTGTTCATCACCTTTCATTCGCTCGAAGACCGGCCGGTCAAACGCGCCCTGCAAGGCTGGAAGCAGGGCGGCCGGGCGCAGATTCTGACCCGGCACGTGGTGCGGCCGGGAGAAGCGGAATTGAACGCGAACCCTCGCGCGCGCAGCGCCAAGCTGCGTGCCGCGGAGAAGTGCACGAACTAGGGAGCAAAGTGGCTCTTGCTCCTTTCAGGGCAACGACATGGCGACTGTTTCCGCAACTCTGCCTCGCACGCGGCGCCGCCCGCGCCATCGCCCCGCCGCCGGACGCGGTTTCCCCGATCTCTACGTCGTCAAGCGCATTGACAATTCCCGCCTGCACCGGGAAGTGGACCCGGCCAAGCGCCGCGAGTGCTTGACCCTGCTGGGGCTGGGAGTAATGGTTTTCTTCTTTCTGCTGGTTTTCGCGTGGCAGCACTTCCAGTGCGTCCAATACGGCTATCAGATTGAGCAGTTGAAATCGGAGCGCGCCTCCCTGGAGCAGTGGAATCACCAACTGCGCCTGGAGCACGCGGCGCTGACCGATCCCATGCGCATTGACACCCTGGCCCGGCAGGAACTGGGCTTGGTGATGCCCGCTCCTCAGCAGGTCATCCGGCTGGGGCAGGACGGGCGCCCACAGGCTGAGAATTCCGACCTGGCGCGCCACATGGCCGCTCCCGGGGGCCCGCCGGGGGCCTTGCGACG
>JBJKQV010000130.1:0-14149 GCA_046704985.1 Terriglobia bacterium | reverse complement strand
GCACAACCTTGTTCAAAAGGTTCGCAGAAATGGGGTTGAAATCCGAGGTTGGAATGTGCCCGGTGGGGAAGATGGTGGAGTAAGGCGTTCCGGCCGCATAGGTCTTTCCGTCCTCACCGACCAGCGGGAAGGGCGAAAGCGCGCTGGAGGTGGCGATGTCGGGGAAATACCCGTTGCGCTGGTCCTGTGTGAACACCGTCGTCGTCCCGGTCCCGTTGGTATCGGGAATGCGGTTTCGGGTTCCCTGGAAAGAATAGAAGAAGAAAGCCTTGTGCCTCTTGATGGGCCCGCCGATCGTGCCGCCGAATTGGTGCTGGTGGAAGATGATCGAAGAGGGCTGGAAGAAGTTGCGGGCGTTCAGGCCCGTGTCGCGGTAGAACTCGAAAAGGTCGCCGTGGAACTGGTTGGTTCCCGACTTGGTGACCGCATCCATGATGGCGCCGGAATTGCGCCCATACTCGGGATTGATGGTGCTGGTGATCATCTTGACTTCCGCGATGGCGTCCGGGCTGGGGACGACCAGCGCCGTGTTCAGCGTGATGTCGTTGGAGTCGATGCCGTTCACCAGGTAGCTGTTCTGGCTGGGCTGGCTGCCGTTGGTGGCGTAGTTGCCGCGTCCGTTGCTGGCGCCCACCACCCCCGGCAGGGTCTGCTGCAGCTGTACCCAGTTGCGCCCGTTCAAGGGCAGGTTGGTAATCTGCGACCCGGTGAGCGTGGCGCCGAGTTGCATGCTGGTTTTCTGCACCTGCACGGGGGCCGCTTCCACGGTCACCTGCTGCGAGACGGCGCCCAGTTGCATCTTGATGTTCTGCACAAAGGTTTGGGCAAGTATCAGATTGACGCCCGTTGCCTGGTAAGCCTTGAAGCCGCTTTTTTCGCAACGCACGGTGTAGGTCGCCGGGGCGGCCAGCTGCGGGAACTGGTAACTGCCGTCCGCGGCGGTCGTAGTTTTGCGGGAGATGCCGGTGGCCGTGTTGGTGGCGGTCACCGTGGCTCCTTCGATGACCGCTCCCGTGGAATCGGTCACCACCCCGCGCAGGCTGCCGTATACCTCAATGGCGCTCGCCGAGGCTACTCCCAGGAAGGCAAAAAGAAGGGTAAAAAGTGCGAGCTTCACCCCAAGACTATTACGCATAGTCCCTCCTCCAAGAATTGCCGGGCCGGCTTCTCATGGCCCGGTCCCGTTACAAAGAGGACGACTTCAATGTGGGGGGGCGAGGCGGAGGTTGGTAAAGTCCTTCGTGAGCAGACAGAAAGAATGAATGAGTAAGTATGATCTCGAAGGGGCCCTTAATAATAGATGCGGATGACTAACGATGTTTCCTTCGGTACTCCCCTGGAGAAAGATACTCCTCTCGCCTAGACACACCAAAGGTCCACACTGCTTTGATGCCGTTGCCTCTCCAAAGGGTTGCGAGGCGATGGGCGGGAGCTACGCTCTTGCGTACACTTGCCTGGCGAATGCCGAGGCTCTCGTCGGCAATGCCGCACTCAGCCCGCCGGCGAGGGCGGCGCCGGCGGGCCCAAAACCCGGCGGCAGGCGCGGATGAGCGCGCGGGTGGGCAGCAAGCGTTCGGCCGCGCCGGCATCGAGGGGAACCAGCTCGCCGCGCCGGAAGCTCGACCGGTACCAGCGCATGAGAAGACTCAAGTGCTCCCAGGGAGGCGGCTCGCCGTCGCTCGGCGGGGGCTGGGCGAGGGGATCGAGCGCGGCGTGAATCTGCTCGTCGAGCGAGACGGGAGTGGAAGTCTCTTCCAGGGTAAGGGTGGCGGGGCCCCGCAACTCTCCACCTCGCACGCGGAAGAAAACCACCGTGCGGGGCTCGGCGCCGGGCAGGGTGACGACCGCGTCCCAGCGCCGGCGCTCGCGCGCCAGTTCCGGCTTGGCGCGGAAAACTTCCCGCACCTTTTGAACCTTGCGGTGCAAGCGCCCCGCCACTTCAAACTGCAATTCCTCGGAAGCCTGCGCCCGGGCGCTTTCCAGTTCGCGCACCAGCGCCTGCCCGTCGCCGTCCAGCGACTCCGCCAGGCGCGACACTTCCGCCTGATACTGCTCGTCCGTGCATCCTTTAAAGCACGGCGCCAGGCACATCTGCATCTGCGAGTAGATGCACCCGGGATGCGCAGGATCGGGATTCAAATCCTCCACGCAGCGGCGGACCAGGAAGAAATCCAGGAAGTCGCCCGCCCAGCGCTCGGCGGCGAGGCGCGAGGGAAAGGGGCCGTAGTAAAGCGCCCCGCCACGTCCCGTACGGGACGCGGCACCGTCGCGCCCCAGGCGGCGGGTCGGATAGAGGCGCGGAAAGCGGTTCTGGAAATTGAGTTTCAGCCAGGTGGGGGGCTTCAGCCGCAGCCGCTGCCGGTAGGTCCGCGGGAAGTATTCTCGATTCAGCAAATAGAGAAGCCACTGGGCCTCGAAGCCGGAACCGACCAGGGAGTAGTGGACGCTGGTGGCTACCTCTCGCAGGCTGAAACTTCGCGAAGGGCCCGGCCGCTCCCCCAGCAGCCGCTTCAGCCGCCGCCGCAGGTCCACTGTGCGTCCCAAGTAACGCGAAACCTCCGCTCTTCCGTGGTTATCCAATAAGTGTAGGGCAAACACCGCGGCTTGGGCGGGAATGGCCTCGAAAAACTCGGGGGCGGCCTTCCCCGTCTCAAAAGGGAGGGTGTGCGCAAGATTCATCCGCGGCCTCGGGCAGCCTGCTTCACCGCCGAAGATTTTATCGCCTGGGTTGGCAGGGTCAAGGTGTCCGGCAGCATTCCCAGGGATATCCAAATGGTAAACGGAAGTTAAGAATTACTGCCGTGACTCCAAAGGGGCTGAATGAAGTGGACAAACGGCTTTATGTTTTGGTAGCCTTGGGCAGGTGTTGAGGGCCTCCCTGCTTGGCGGGGTGCCCGCGGGCCGAATTCCCGCGGCATTGTTGCAAAAGGTGGGCAGGTCGGGCTCTGTCCTTCCTGGGAAGTGATGTAAGTCGAGGGCCGATGAGAATCAAATTCTGGGGGGCAAGAGGGTCTACACCCACACCGGAGCGCCGCAACTCCCGTTATGGCGGGAACACACCTTGCATCGAGCTTCGGCTTGCCAACGGGACGTTGATTATCCTCGACTGCGGCAGCGGGCTGCGCGGCCTGGGGAAGAGTCTGCTGCGGGAATTCGGTGAACGGCCCATCCGCGGCTACATGTTCCTGACCCATTTTCATTGGGATCACATCCAGGGCATCCCGTTCTTCCTTCCTCTCTACCGCCAAGGCAACGTGTTCCTTTTCCACTCCGTTCTGCGCAAAGGCCTGGAGCTACAAGGGGCAGTGGAAGGGCAAATGGTGAGTCCCTACTTCCCCGTGGACATGACCGCCATGGGCGCCACGCGCCACTTCTACGATCTGGATGAACATCCCATCAACCTGAACAGTGCGGTCATCAGCTCAGCGCCCCTGAACCACCCCCAGGAGTGCGTCGCCTACCGCGTGGACGCTGACGGCGCTTCCTTCGTGCTGGCCACTGACAACGAACCGGGGTCGGCCTTCCACGACCGCGCCTTGCGCGACCTCGCCCAGGGCGCCGACGTGCTGGTCTACGACGCCCAATACACTCCCGAACAGTTGCAAGGCGAGAAGAAGGGCTGGGGACACAGCTCCTGGCTGGAAGGGGTCAAGATCGCTCTCGAGTGCGGAATCAAGCGCCTCATCCTCTTTCATCATGATCCCGATCACGACGACGTTTTCGTGGACGGTTTGGTTGAAAAGGCCCGGCAGGAATTCGCGGTGGTCAGCGGCGCGGCGGAGGGTATGGAACTGGAGTTGCCCGCCGGCTCTCTGAGGTTCACCGGTCCCACCGAGATTTCCGACCGCCGCCAAGAGCGCCGCTACCCCATGCAGCTGCCGGTGCGCGTCGCCTGGCAGGACCCCGGCGGCCAGGCGCTGGAAGCCCAGGGCGTCACCCAGGACCTCTCCAAGTCAGGTATCTACTTCATCTCCTCCTCCGACCTGGCCACCGACCAGGCGCTGGAAGTTGAAGTGGTGCTCCCCGACGAGATTACCCACAGTGGCGAGTTGGCGGTGCGCTTTCAGGCCCGCCCCCTCCGCCACGAACCCCTCAACGGCCAGCTGGGCAGCTTCGATTCCCGCCTGGGCGTGGCTGCCAAAATCGAGGTCGTCCACAAAAGCCTTCACGACACCACCTCGTCCGCGGACAAAAAGATTCACGTCCACCCCGCCCGCCAGCTTCACCGCGGCAAGTAATCTCCCCCACGGCAGCGACGTTGCAACGGTAGATTCCCCTGCGCGGAGCCGCTGGGAAAATTGAAGCTGCGCGCGGCGGCGCCGGGAAGGCGCAGAGCGCTCGAGGCTCTGCCGCCTTCCGGTCATCCGTGTCTTCTCAGTCCACTTTCAGCGTAACGGTGGTGCGGTTGCTGAGGTTCCCCGACGTGCCGACCACCGTGATGGTGTAAAGGCCGGAGGGAGTGCCCGTGGTGGGTGTCGGCGTGGATGAAGTGGTACCTCCGCCGCCGCAGGCCGCCCAGGTCAGCACGCAGGCGAGCGTCAGGGCCAGGGCATATTGCGGCCGCAGCTTGCGCCGGGCAGCCAGGACCGCGGCCATCAAGATCACCAGCAACAGGGCGAGCAACCAGCCCGTGGGGTGGAAGGGGAATGGAGGCGTAGCGGGCCCGGGCGGCACCATGCCGCGAGCCGTCGTGGTCAGAGTAAGCTTGGCTGTAACTGCATTGGTTCCATCCAGAGAGACGGAACTCGGGGAGACCGAACAGGAGGCGGCGGCAGGCGCTCCCGAGCAGCTGAGCGAGACGGGTTGGTTGTAACCGTTCGTGGGGGCAACCGCGATGTCGTAACTGGCCGATTGCCCGGCGGTGACCGTGCCGGAAGACGGCGAGCCCGACATGGAGAAATAGGAAATGAGCACCGTGAGGTCGAGCGAAGCGGTCTGGTTGCCGCTGACGCCGCGCACGGTGAAGACCAGGAAGCTGGTGGTGAAGGCCGATAGGCCGCTCACGGTGAGCGTGCTGGTCTGGCCGGGGGTGATGGACGCGCGGCTGAACACACACTGCGCCGGCGAGTTTCCGGAGCAGGAAAGGTTGATGCTGCCGCTGAAGTTGTAGTTGGTGGAGGCGGAAATGGTGAAGGTGGTCGAATCGACATTCTTCAGGATGGCGTTGGAGGTGGCGGTGGCGGTGAGCGCATAGGCCGCCACGCCGGTTCCGGAAAGCGCCAGCACGTGGGGACTGCCGGGCGCGTTGTCGGTGACGGTAACGGAACCGAGACGAGGCCCGGTGGTGGTGGGCGTGAACTTCGCCGTGAGGGTACAAGAGTCGCCGGCACCCAAAGTGGCCGGGGCCACCGGGCAATCATTGGTCTGGGAGTAGTCGCCGGTGGCGATGATGCTGGAAATGGTCATGGCCGCGGCGCCGCTATTGGTCAAGGCGACAGTTTGCGCGGCGCTCGTCGTGCCCACCCCCTGGGGGTTAAAGTTCAAGTTGCCCGGCGCCAGGGTTACGTCGGGCGACGTTCCGGTGCCCGTCAGGCCCAAGGTCTGCGGGCTGCTCGGGGCGTTATCGCTGATGGTGACGGCCCCGCGCCGCACCCCCGTCAACGAAGGCGTAAACGTTAGCGTGAGCGTACAGCTCGAGTTGATAGCCAGGGTGGCTGGGGAAATAGGGCAGTTGTTGGTCTGAGAAAAATCACCGCTGGCGCCGATGCTGGAGATGGTCAGCGCCGCCGTGCCGGTATTGGTGAGGGTGGAAGTCAGGGCGGTGCTCGTCGTGTTCACCAAAAGGTTTCCAAAATCCAGGCTGGCGGGCCCCAGCGTCACGGCGGGCGCCACGCCGGTGCCGCTCAGGCTGACGGTCTGGGCCGTCCCGTCCGTCTGATCAAAGATGTGCAGTCCTCCCAGCCGCGAGCCCGTCACGGTGGGCGAAAAGACCACGGAGATGCTGCAGCTTGCCGAAGGAGCGAGCGTGGAAGGGGCGAGCGGGCAATTACTGGTTTGGCTGAAGTCTCCGCTGGCGGTGATGCTCGTAATCGTCACGGCCGTCACGCCGGTATTGCTCAGGCTCACCGATTGAGCGGCGCTGTTCGTCGCCAGGATCTGGTCCCCAAAGGTGAGGCTGGAGGTCGGAAGGAAGACCGAAATCCCCGTGCCGCTCAAGCCTACCGTGTGGGGGCTTCCCGGCCCGTCGTCGTTGATGGTCAGGGTGCCGATGACGGTGCCGCTGGAGGCGGGGGCAAAGCCGACATGGATATCGCACGAGGACCCGCCCGGCACCACCGTTCCGCAATTGTTCGTCTGCACGTAGTCGCTGAGGCTGGTGACCACGCCGGCGATATCCAGCGGCCCGCTTCCGGTATTGCTTAAGGTGACGGTCTGCGACAGACTGGTCGCCCCGGTGCGCTGGTCCCCGAAACTCAGACTGTTGGCGGAGAGCCCCGCCACCGCCTGGGACAATCCTTTTCCTTTCAGGCTGACAGTCTGCGGGTTCCCGTAAGCGTCGTCCTGGATGGAGAGCACTCCCGTGCGGTCGCCGGAAAAGGTGGGCGTGAAAGTCACCATGACCACACAGCTTGAGCCGGGAACGATCGTCAGGCCGTTCGTGCAGGTCGTCCCCGACGCCACGGCAAAATCACCGGTCGTGCTGACGCTATTGGGATTCGAGACGCTGGTGGTGAGGGTCAAGTCCGCGTCGCCGAGATTGCTCAAGGTCACGCTCAGCGCTCCGCTGGTCGCTGCCACGTTGGTATCGGGGAACGATAGCGAGCCCGGCGCAAGCCGGGTCACGGGGAGATTGAGGTTGGAAAGGGTGAGGAAGAACCCGTCGCTGGTGCCGGCGTTGGCGCTCTGGTAAGCGCCGGCGGAAACGGGAAAGTCGGTGGAAGACGTGAACCCGCCGACGTAAGCATTCCCGGAGACGTCCAGGGCCAAAGCGGTCGCCCGGTCTTCGCTGCTTCCATCCAAATAGGTGGAAAAGATCAAGGCGCTACCCGCAGCGTTGAGCTTGGAAACAAATCCATCCACCGCCCCCGGGCAGTTGGGACACTGAGCCTGCACGGGACTGGCCATGGGGAAATCGGGAGAACCGGTGGCCCCCGCCACATAAGCCTCGCCGAAAGCGTCCACGGCGATGGCGTTCCCCTGGTCGAAGCCGGTGCCGCCCAGATAGGTCGCGTAGACAAGCTGGGACGACGCGGGAGTGAGCGCGGCGTTGGGAATCAACTTGGCCACAAAGGCGTCGAACCCCGAGCTGCTGGAAGGCAGAACCTGCAAGGCCCCGCTGGTGGTAGGAAAGTTCGGTGACTCCGTCAAGCCGGTCACGTAGACGTTGTCCGAGCCGTCCACGGCGATGGCGGTGGCATTGTCAGCCGAGCCTCCGCCCAGATAGGTGGAATACAGCAGGTCGCTGGCCCCGCTGCCGGCGGGATTCAACTTCACCACGAAGGCGTCGGAATAACTGCCCGCGTCGCACAGGCCGTCCGTACCGCAAGTCAGGTCGAAGGCTCCCGCCGTGGTGGGGAAATCGTCTGAGCTGGTTTGTCCCGCCACCAACGCGTCACCGGAAGTATCCAGAGCGATGGCGTTGCCCTGGTCGTTTCCGTTGGTCCCGCCCAGGTAAGTGGAGTAGGTCAGCGACGCGGATCCGGAGGCGGTAGTATCGAACTTGCTCACAAAAGCGTCCGTGGCGCCGCCCGTGGAGGGTCGCGTCGGCTGGAACGCCCCGCCAGTGGTTGGGAAGGCCGGCGAGGCGGTGCTGCCCGTAATGTAAGGTTGATCTGCTGTGCGCAGGGCAATGCCCAACCCTTGGTCCTGGGCGGCTCCCCCCAAATAAGTCGAATAAGGCAGCGTCGAGCCCGCGGGACCTATCTTGGCAAGGAAAGCATCGCCCCCGCCCCCGTAACCGGACTGGAAGGCGTTGGCCGCCGTGACGGGGAAATCCGAGGACAAGGTCAGGCCGGTCAGATAAGCATTGCCGCCCGAATCCACCGCGATCCCTTGCGCGGAATCCTGGTCGCTCCCGCCCAGGTAGGTGGAATAAACCAGCGAAGCCGCCCCCGACTGGGTGGGATCAAACTTGGCGACAAAAACGTCCCAGAAGTTCGGCGAAGATGTGCAGTTGTTGCACGCCGCTTGGTAAGGAGTGCCCGCGGCGGGGAAATCGGTCGAAACCGTCCACCCGGCCACGTAAGCCATGCCGGAACCGTCGAGGGCAATAGCGTTGATCTGGTCGTCGCTCGTGCCGCCCAAATAGGTCGAGTAAGAGAGCACCGGATCAATCACGAGGGGTTTGGAGGGGTCGTAGGAAGCCACCTCGAAACCGACCTGGTAGGCGCTCGCGCGCACCCCCGATTCGGCAGGCGCCGGCTCAGCCGGACCCAGAACGAAGCGGCCTTCCAACAATTGACGATGGGAAGACGGCGCGTCGCCGGCGGCCGTCTGGTACACGAGCGGCTTGCGAAAGCGCAGGTCGCCTGCGGCCGTCGAAATCACCAGGTCGCCGTCGGCGGTCACCCGCACGCGCGACGGATTCTTGTGCGGAGAGGGTTCCCCGTTGCCGCTCAGGGCCACTACGTCTGCGCTGGTTCCAAAACCCGTCTGCACAATCAGATGAATCAGTTTCGGGTCGGCGCCCGGGCGGACGACCCAGTCAAACTCCAGTTGCCCCTGGTGGCCGTAGAAGACCAGGTCGATTCCCGGATAGACGTTCTGGTAAATCACCCGCGCATAGTTGGGCACGTCCGTGCGCCACTTACCGGGGTCGTTACCGAGGAAGTAGTTCGACTTAGCTCGAAGCTCTTCGAGGCCCAGAACCTTGGTGTGAGGGTTGGCGCCTGCCAGGCGTAGGCTCACCACGCCAGCCGTCGGCTTGCCGTTGTCCCCTGCCGCCGTCAAAGGATTGCTCGCGGAGAGCGGCTGAAGGGCCGCGGACTGAGGCGCCGCGTGCCGAGGTCCGCGGGCCAGCACCAGCATCGCCTGGGCCTTGGTCAGAAACAGTGAATAGCCTCGGCCGCGCGAAAGGAATTTGACCCGCGCATCCGCTTGACCTTCGTTGCGCTCAAAAGTCAGGGGCAACCTGCCGTAAGCCTCGTCGATCCCCACTCGGAAAGGGCTCTTGGGCGCACGATTTGCCGCCACCGCTTCCCGGACACTCCTCTTTGCCACGGGCAAAAAAGTCTCTGCCAAGCCCTTAGTCGCAGCCCGCTGCCCTTGGGCAAAAATCAAACTCGCCGCGGCAGGAGCACAGAAGACAAGTATTAGAGCCGTCCTCAGATGCTTCCGGACAGATTCACAGGTTCCCATGGAAAGACCCATACTGGCCTCCGAAATAAGGTGGTCGGGTGGTACTCCTTATTTACCTAAGAGCCGCTAGCGCGGAGATTATCCTTGCCTGCAAGCCAAGTCAACAGGAATTCGCTGACTTCGCCTTGCGGGCATCCCTGGTCTGCGTTTACTTTTGGAGCCACCCGGCGAGTTTGCGGTAGGTGGAGGGGAGGTCTTCGGGGAGGACGCGGGTCTCGCCGACCGAAGTCATAAAGTTGGCGTCGCCCACCCAGCGCGGCAGGACGTGCAGGTGCAGGTGGTCGGCCACGCCGGCGCCGGCGCACTGGCCCAGGTTGAGCCCCAGGTTCACGCCGTGGGGGTGATAGACGCCCTCGAGCGCCGCCACCACGCGCCGCCCCAGCGTCATCATCTCGTCGTAAGTGGGCGTGGGCAGTTTGGTCAGGTCGCCGCCGTGCTCGTAAGGAGCGATGAGCGAGTGGCCGGTGGTGTAAGGAAACAAGTTGAGTACCGCGAAGCAGGAAGGGCCGCGGTAAAAGACGTAGCGCTCCGCGTCGGTGGCGAGAGGAGCGGCCGCCAAGTCGCAGAAGACGCAACCCTGCCCGCCGATTCCCTCACTGACGTAACGGAAGCGCCAAGGACTCCAGAGGTGATCCATAGCTCAGGGACGTGACGAGGGGCCGGGGCGTCGAAGCTGTCCGCGGCTCCCCTTCTCCCTCCCGTGACGGGCACGGGATTTCCTCAACCCAGCGGATTCGGTTCGGAGGGCGGGGCGGGAGGCGGGACGGACGGCGCCTTCGCGGCGTTCCCCGCGTTGACCAGATCCTTTAGTTCCTTGCTGGGCTTAAAGTAGGGGATGCGCTTGGCGGGAACCTCGACGCGCGCCCCGGTCTTGGGGTTGCGCCCGATGCGCGCCTTGCGAGGCCGCGTGCGGAAGCTGCCGAATCCCCGAATCTCGATCTTGTCCCCGGCATGCAGTGACTTGATGATGCTGTCGAAGATCGTCTCGACGATCACTTCCGAGTCCTTGCGGCTCATCTCCACTACCTGGGAAACATCCTCGATCAAATCAGCTTTCGTCATGGTTCACTCCTTGCGGCAGGGGAATCGCTTGCGGGGATGAACTTTCCAGGGTACCGGGGCCGGGCCTCTCCTCCGCGCTTTCCGCCGAGGAAGGCAAAACATCTTCAGCATTCTCACCCGAGGCGGAGCCTTGGCCGGAATCAGCGGCGGGTTCGACTGTATCCTCCGCCGCGCCGGCCGCAGCCGTCTCTTCCGCCGCGGGAGTCTCCACGGCCGTATCTCCCGTCGCGGCCGCCTCTTCGGTTGCGGGAGTTTCCGCAGCCATCTCGGTAGCTTCGGGCTCGGCGGCGACCGGTTCGGCCGCGGCGGGCGGTTCGGGAGGCGGAGGCGGCGCCAACATGGAGGCGGTGATGCCCGCCGAACTGAAGGCCGCGGCCATGGTGGTCATCGGCGGCCGCTCAACAACCTTGGCGGGCGCGCCGCCGGAGGCCGCCGTTGCCGCGGGGCGCGAAGCTTCCTTGCGGCTCAGTCCGATTTTCTTCTCGCCGGCGTTGACGCGGATAACCCGGAAATCGTATTCGCCGCCGATCTCCGCCGGCCCGCCGCCCAACTCCGAGTTATGGCACAGCCCTTCGATGCCCTCGCCCAGGGTCACAAACGCCCCGAACGCCGCCTTACGCGCCACCGTGCCCCGCACGCGGTCGCCCACTTGCGTGCGCCCCAGGAAATCCTCCCAGGGGTCGGCTTCCAGTTGCTTGAGCCCCAGCGAAATGCGCCGCTCTTCCGGCGCTACTCGCAGGATGACGGCTTTGATCTTCTGGCCTTTCTTGAGCGCCTCGGAGGGGTGCTTGAGCTTTTTCGTCCACGACATATCGGAGATGTGGATGAGCCCTTCGACGCCGGGGGTGATTTCCACGAAGGCGCCGAAATCGGTCAAGCTGCGCACCTGCGCGTCCACTTCCTTGCCCAGCGGAAAGCGCTCCGCAACCTCGTCCCAGGGATCGGGCAGGGTGCGCTTCAGGCTCAGCGAGAGCCGCCGCTCCTGCGGGCGCACTTCCAGCACCGCCACTTCCACCGCGTCGCCCTGGTGCAGGATCTTGGAAGGGTGCTTCAGGTGGCGGCTCCAGGTCATCTCCGAGACGTGCAGCAGTCCCTCAACGCCGGGCTCGATCTCGATAAATGCGCCGTAGTCGGTGACCGATACCACGCGCCCGGTCACCCGGTCGCCCACCTGGTATTGCACGGGCACGTGCTCCCAGGGGTCGGGGCTGAGCTGCTTCAGTCCCAGCGAAATGCGCTCCTTCTCCGCGTCCAGCTTCAGCACCTTGACCTTGAGCTCCTGCCCCACTTGCAGAACGTCGGAGGGATTGGCGATGCGCTCCCAGGCCAGGTCGGTGACGTGCAGCAACCCGTCCATGCCTCCCAGGTCGAGGAAGGCGCCGTAGGAGGTGAGGTTCTTGACCTTCCCCACCACCTCCGCCCCCTCCGCGAGGCGGGCGAGAAGCTCTTCCTTGCGCTGCCGGGCTTCTCCTTCCAGAAGCTGCTTGCGGCTCACCACCACGTTAGAGCGCTTGCGCGCCACCTTGATGACGTGCACGTCCACTTCCTGGCCCATCAACGCTTCGGGATTGCGCAGGGGACGCAAGTCGGCCTGCGAGGAGGGGAGAAACGCCTTGACGCCCAGGTCGACGATCAGCCCGCCCTTGATGCGGTCAATGATCCGGCCGTGCAGGGGAGTCTGCTCACGGAAGGCGCGCTCGATTTCGTCCCACACTTTCACGCGCGCCGCCTTCAGGCGCGAAACGCGCAGCAGGCCCTCGGCTTCGTCGAACTGCTCGATCCAGACTTCCGTCGAGTCGCCCGCCTCCACCGTCACCCGGCCGTCCTCGGTTTGGAACTCCGCCAGGGGCAGGGCCGCCTCCGTCTTCAGTCCCAAATCGACCATCACTTCCGAGTCCGTCACCTTGATCACTTTTCCGGAAACAATTTCGCCGGCAGGAAGGGCGGGAGCCTTGTCCAGGTCGGCCATCAGGTGTTCGAGCTCACCGGGGTCCGGCAAGCCCGCACCGGCGTCCGGCAACTCGATCTGAACCTCCGGCACGCCTCCCGAAGACTTCGCCATTTCTTCTTCCGTGGACATTACCCCTCCTTGCCCTCTTACCCGACGACGCCTAGCAGTTAGGAAGCCCTATTCTACCGTCGCTCGAAAAGAGAAGTCAACGCACGCTGGGAATTCAAGGTGCCGGCCGCCGGGAAAAAAGATGACGGCGCCGGGGCGGCGTGCTAACATTATTTTTCGCTCCGGGCACTCTCGAACGAGGAACTCGTCGAGCCGATATGTCAGACTTCGGGCTCTGTGCAACGGATGCTCGTGAACCCCGCCAGGTCCGGAAGGAAGCAACGGTAGCGGGCCTCTCCGTGTGCCGCAGAATCACCCGAAGTCTGGCCTCAATATGATTTTGGATTTGGGATTTTGGATTTTCGATCACCCTAAGGCAGTTAGACGGCCTGCAAAGCTGGGGGGGCGCTTGCAGCCTGCAATCCAAAATCAAAAATTCAAAATCCAAAATTGAAATGTCCTACCAGGTCATCGCCCGCAAATACCGGCCGCAAGTCTTCAGCGAGGTGGTCGGCCAGAGCCTCATCACCGAAACCCTGGAGAACGCCATCCGCCACGAGCGCGTCGCGCACGGCTACATTTTTTCCGGCGCGCGCGGGGTGGGCAAAACAAGCACGGCGCGCATTCTCGCCAAGGCGCTCAACTGCGCCCAAGGCCCCACCGTCACTCCCTGCGGCCAGTGCCCTTCCTGCCAGGAAATCGCCCAGGGCAATTCCGTGGACGTTTTTGAAATCGACGCCGCCTCCAACCGCGGCATTGACGAAATCCGCGGCCTGCGCGATACGGTGCGTTATCTCCCCGCGCGCGACCGCTACCGCGTCTTTATCATCGACGAAGCCCACATGCTCACCTCGGAGGCTTTCAACGCCCTGCTGAAGACCCTGGAAGAACCCCCGCCGCGGTCACTGTTCATCCTGGCCACCACCGAGCCCCACAAGCTGCCGCCTACCATCCAGTCGCGCTGCCAGCACTTCTCTTTTCGGCTGCTCGATTACGCCGAGATCGTCGCGCAGTTGGAGCGGGTGGTGAAGGCGGAGAAGATCGAGGCCGGTGAAGACGCTCTGGGCGCGGTGGCGCAGGCCGGGCAGGGGAGCTTGCGCGACGCCCTCTCGCTCCTCGACCAGGTCATCGCCGCCTGCGGCGAGCGGCTGGAAGTGGACCGCGTGCGCCAGCTGCTGGGCGTGGTGCCGGCGCGGGTGCTGCGGGAAACCGTCGAGGCCATCCACGCCGGCGACTCGGCCGCCGTGCTGGACCGCGTGGCGCGCCTCGCCGCCGAGGGCTACGAGCTCGGACACTTCTGCGGCGAGTTCACGCGCTTTATCCGCAACCTGATGATCGCCAAGAGCTGCGGCGCCGCGACTCCCCTCCTCCAGGTTTCGGCCGAGGAGCGGCAGACGCTCGAAGCCCTGGCGCCGCTGTTCGGCGTGGAAGACCTGACGCGCTTTTTCCAGATCATGCTGCGCACCGAAAGCGAGCTGCGCTACGCGCTCGAGCCGCGCTTCCATCTGGAGCTGGGACTGATGAAGCTGGTGCACGCTTCCAAGCTGGTTCCGCTGGAGACGCTGCTCGCGCAGGCGGGAGGTGCGGCGGCGCCCGCCGCTTCTTCACCTTCCGGGCGCAGCGCCCCTGGTGGCCCTACCGTGCGGGCTAGTTCCCCCGCGCCTCAGGCCGCGCCGGCTGCCGGGCCTTCGCTGCCCGCGGCGGCGCCCGCCGCTCCGCCCCCCGCGCCCC
>JBJKQV010000129.1:0-4688 GCA_046704985.1 Terriglobia bacterium | reverse complement strand
ACCACAGAATCGAAGATTGGCAAGGGCACGGGGGCGTCGTTGGTCACCACCGCCACCTGAGGTGCGCCGATGCGCGCCAGGCGCTCGAACTCCCCCGGCGCCGACATGGCCAGTTCCATCACCGCCGCCTGGTGGCGTGCCTCAAGGCCCAATAGCGCCAGCGGCAGGCCGTAGTCGTTATTGAGGTTGCCGGGCGACTTGAGCACTTCCAGGCGCGCGCCCAGCAGCGCGGCCGTCAACTCCTTGGTGGTGGTCTTGCCGGTGCTGCCCGTCACGCCCACCAGGCGCTTTCCCCAGCGCCGGCGGACCTCGCGGGCAAGCTGTTGGAGCGCCGCGGCAGGGCTCGGAACAAAAACCATCGCCGGGGTGAGTTCCGGCGGGCACTGAGCGCGGAAGGCATCCTCGACGACCGCCCCCGCCGCCCCGCGCTCCATGGCTGCGGCCACAAAGCGGTGGCCGTCAAAGCGCGGGCCGCGCAACGCGAAAAAGAGCTGGCCGGGTTTGAGGGTTCGCGAGTCAATCGAGTACCCCGCGACGGAGCGCTTCCCCGCCCCGCCAGCCGCACCCAGGATCGCCGCGATCTCGCCCAGCGTCAGTTTCATAGCTTCAAGCTGCGGCCGGAGCTTGGGGGCTCGGGCCGCGGCCACGGGTAGTCTCCTCCCCCTTCATGCAAAAGTCCCCAAGCGAAGTAATGAGCTGATTCAGCTTCCGGGCGATCTCCCGCAAGGGCCCTTGCAGCTCTTCCGACCGGGCACGGCTCAGGTAGCCGAGTTTGCGAGACACCAGGAGGTCGGTCTCCAGCTCGAGCAGTGAGCTCCGGGCCATGCTCAGATGCTGAAGGTGCTCCTCGGTCGAATCCCTCCCCCACCCCTCGGCGATGTTGGCAGGAATCGAGGTGGAGGCGCGCCTGATTTGGCTGGTCATCCCGTACCTTTCGGTATCGGGAAACCCCCGGGTAAGGTTGTACATTTCCGTGGCCAGGGAAACGGCCTGCTGGCAGACATCAATCTCGTTGTGGTATGTCATTTCACCTCGTCCTCCCAATAGTTTTCCGAGTCCCCGGATCCGGAACCCGCGACACTAACCCCGCTCGTACCCCATGTCATGCAGCACTTCCCTGGCTACTTCCCGGTCGTCAAAGTGGACCGTGCGGTTCTTGAGGATCTGATAGGTTTCATGCCCCTTGCCGGCGATTAGGATGACATCGCCTGCGCGGGCTTCTTCGAGCGCCTTGCGGATGGCGGCGCGGCGGTCCACCTCGGCGAGATAAGGTTTGGCGGCCTTCTGCAATCCCACCAGGGCGTCGCTCATGATGCGCAGCGGGTCCTCGGAGCGCGGGTTGTCGGAAGTGAGGATGGCAAGGTCGCTGAGCGAGCCGGCGGCTTCGCCCATCAAGGGGCGCTTGAAGCGATCGCGGTCGCCGCCGCAGCCGAAGACCACAATCAGCCTCCCGCGCGCCAGCTCGCGCGCCGCCGGCAAGACCTGGCGCAGCGCGTCGTCGGTGTGCGCGTAGTCCACCAGCACCAGGAAAGGCTGGCCTTCGTCCACGCGCTCCATGCGCCCGGGAACGTTGGAGAGCGCGGCAATTCCTTGCGTGATGCGGTCCGCGGAAACACCCAATCCCTGTGCCATAGCTACCACCCCCAGAATGTTCATCAAGTTGGCGCGGCCGAGCAGCGGCGAGCGGATTTCGAGCGCGCCTTGCGGAGTCGTCAAGCTCGCCTCCAGCCCGTCGGAGGTTTGCGCCCAGCGGCGCGGGCGAACCTGGGCAGGAGCATTCAATCCGAAGGTAATGTGGCGGCCCGACGGAAGCGCCAACAGGCTGGTGCCGCGCGCGTCGTCGGCGTTGACCACCGCCAGGGGAGGCGGCGGCGCCCCCAATCCCTCGAACAGCCGCCGCTTGGCGGCAAAATAACTCTCGAAGTCGAGGTGGTAATCAAGGTGGTCGCGAGTAAGGTTGGTAAACAGGGCGGCGGTGAACTGGAAGCCCCACACGCGCTCCTGCGCCAGGGCGTGCGAGGAAACCTCCATCACCGCGGCCCGGCCGCCCGCCCGGAGCAATTGCGAGAAGTAACCCATCAAGTCCAGAGACTCGGGCGTGGTGTTGAGCGCGCGAGCGGTCTGTCCTGCCCAGCGATACTCGATGGTTCCAAAAACCCCGCAGGGCGTGCCGGCGGCAGCGAGAATACTTTCCAGGAGATAAGTGCTGGTGGTTTTGCCGTTGGTGCCGGTGATGCCCACCAGGGTGAGGCGGGCGTCGGGCTGCCCGTAGAAAGTGCGTGCCGAGGCAGCGAGGGCGCGGCGGATGTGTCTGACCCTCACCCAGCTGCCGGCGAGTTCGCGGGGCGCCGGGCGCTCGCTCACCACCGCCACGGCACCCGAGCCCAGGGCCTGGGCGATGAAGGAGTGCCCGTCGGCTTGCTCACCTTGAATGGCAAAGAAAAGGCTTCCCGGCTGGACGCGCCGGGAGTCGTAGGCCAGAGAGGTAATCTCGGTCTGCGCCTCGGCGCCTGATTGTAAGGCTGAGACTCCACGCAGGAGTTCGCCTAGCCTCATCTCTCACTCGCATTATGGCACCGGCAGCCGGCGTGCCGGCCAAAGGACAGCCGGCGGTCGTAGCCGGCCCCATGAACTCATCAACTTTTTCAACGCGCGAAACGCACCCAAACGCGCGCTCCCGCCGGCACCTGCCGTCCGGGAGGGGGATTCTGGTCGACGGCCAATCCGCTTCCACTCAGGCTGAGGTCCAGCCCCATTTGCTGGCACTCCTCGGCGACCTGGCGCACGGCCTGACCGGTGAAGTTCGGAACCCCGACCAGCGGCCCGTCATTCAGCATCACCGTAGCGGGAACCGGGTCGGGGGTAGTAGTTCGGTAAGAAACGTTTTGAACGGGTGAGGCGGCAGCCCCGGCAAGTTCAGATCCTGGAGGCGGGAAATCCGCGCGGCCTTTCCGTTGCTGGCGGGAAGGCTCAGCGGGTGCGGACGAAGCAACCTGAGGCCACCAGGAGGGGTTGTCTTGCGGGATATTCAAGTATCCAAGAGTCTGCTCTGCGATGGACCTGAACACCGGGGCTGCCACCTCGGCCCCGTAAATCGCCCCCACCGGGGAATCGATGACTACCAGAATGGTCACCGCCGGATGGGTTACGGGAGCGAAACCGATAAAAGAAGCGACGTAGTACTTGTGAGAATAAGTGCCGTCGGGCCCGATTTTCTGCGCCGTGCCCGTCTTCCCAGCCGACGTGTAGCCGGCCAGTTGGGCTTTCCTGCCTGTGCCCTGCTCCACCACCTGCTGGAGCATCTGGCGCATCTCTTCCGCCGTCTGCGGGCTGATGACGCGGCGGCCTTCGACGGGAGGCTCGGGCGTGTGCTCATCGCCGAGGAAGACGTCGCGCACCACCCGCGGCTGCACCATGATGCCGCCATCGGCAATCGCCGAATAAACCCGGACCATTTGCATAGGCGTGACCCCCACGCCCTGGCCGATGGCGAACTGGCCGATCGACACGCCCGACCAGCGGTCAGGGGGCATCAGCAGGCCGGCTTCTTCTCCGGGCAAACCGACGCCCGTCTTGGAGCCAATGCCAAATTCCCGGATGCGGCGGTAGAAACGCTGGTCTCCCAGGCGCAGCGCCATCTTGACGGCGCCCACGTCGCTGGAATGAATCAGAACCTGGGCCAGGGTCAGCGGGCCCTGACGCTCCAGCGGGAGCAGGTCGCTGACGTCGTGAATGATCCGCCCGCCCAGATGGATCTGGCCCATCTGGCAATCGATCAGGTCGGCCGGCGTGGCGAGGCCGTCGTCAATGGCGGAGGAGACGGTGATGGATTTGAAGGTCGATCCCGGTTCGTAGATCCATCCCACCGCGCGGTCGATGCGGTCGCGGGGAGGGTATTGCTGATAATTGTTGGGATCAAAAGTGGGATCGGTAGCGAGAGCCAGGATTTCGCCCGTGCGGGGGTTCTGCACGATCACCGTGCCGTCCTTGGCGTGCCACTTCCTAACCGCCTCGTCCAGCGCCTTAGCGGCGATGTACTGGATGTTCTCGTCCAGGGTGAGGACGACGTTCTGACCCGGCTCTCCGCCCAGCTCCGTGGAATGGAAGGATTGCCGGCGGGCGTCGGTGTCAATCAGCATGTGCCCGGCGCGGCCGCGAATCTGCGAGTCGAGTTGGTACTCGATGCCCGCCAGGCCGCGGTCGTCGAGCCCCACGTAGCCGAGCACCTGCGCGGCCAGTGAGCCCTTGGGATAGAAACGTTTCATCTCTTTCTGGAAATAAATGCCCTTGAGCTTTAGCTTGTGCACCTGGGCGGACTGCCGGTCGGTCACCTTGCGCTTGACCCAGCAGAAGGTGCGGGAAGCCTGGAAGCGCCCCAGCAGGTCGGCGGCGTCCATGTCGAGGATGGGCGCCAGGAGCTTGGCGGCCTTCGCCGGGTCGGGAATTTGCGCCGGGACGGCGTAAACCGAATCCACCGCCAGGCTCATGGCCAGGGGGTGCATCAGCCGGTCATAGATGGTGCCGCGCCGCGGCGCGACCTCAACGGTGCGCTGCTGTTGCTGCTGGGCGCGCGAAAGGAGGCCGGCGTAACGAATCACCTGCAGCTGATAGAGCCGCCCCACCAGGATCAGTGCCCATAAAGCCAGAAAAACAGCCAGCACTATGCTGCGGCGCAGCCTCCGGGCGCG
>JBJKQV010000128.1:0-12281 GCA_046704985.1 Terriglobia bacterium | reverse complement strand
CCTCCAGAACCAGGACGGTGGCCAGGAATAGCCTGATATGCCGCCACAGAGGCTTGTGGTCGGAGCAGGCGCGCCGGAAAAAGGCGCAGACGAGCAGGAATGCTCCCACTGCCAGCACCACGTCGCTGAGCCAGTAAAAGTAGGCGTAGCCAACCGAAGAGACGCCGAGGCGCAGGGACAGCCAAATGCGTGACGAGTCAGTGGCCAGGATGGCCGCGACGTAGGAGGTCAGCGCACACAACTTCTTGGAGCGCGCCCGCCGCAGCAACACCACCAGCAGGACCCCCTCCAGCAGGAGGCACGTGTAGGAAATGACGTAGCTCGAAAACTGGCCAATCATACTTCAACCAGAAAAGGATTCACCCCGTTCGCCTTTTCCCGATCGGCCAGCCGATGGGAGAACGGCTACCGGGTAGTTTCAGCCGGCGGCATCGGAGGCACTGGAACCGGGGCTCCACCGATGGCTACCAGGACCGGACTCTGGGTAGCGGTAGCTTTCGCGTTCGCTGGCGGCATCGGGGGCACCGGAACCGGAGCTCCACCGATGGCTACCAGGGTCGAACTCTGGGTGGCGGAAGCTTTCGCCTTCGCCGGCGGCATCGGGGGTACTGGAACCGGAGCTCCACCGATGGCTACCAGGGTCGAATTCTGGGTCGCAGAAGCTTTCGCTTTTGCGGGCGGCATCGGGGGCACCGGAACCGGAGCTCCACCGATAGCTACCAAGGTGGCATTCTGAGCCGCCGATGCGTTCGCCGCCGTGACGCGCCGCAACGACAAGCCCGCCCAAACCACCAGAACCGCCAATGCCAACAACACTAGGGTCTTTTTCACTGGACTCACCTCAGGTTGAGAATTAGGTATCGATCCTGAGGGAGCCTAGCGAAAATTTAACGCCAAGTCAATGTCTTATTCCCAAACTTTCCCATCTGTATTTTTCCTGCACAGCGACCCCTTGTCAAGCCCTTCCTGACGGTCTTTACTGGGTAACCAATAGGGCTCCGCCTTACCCTGCACCAGAAACCCGCCAAAGGCCAGTTGACCCTCCTGGAGGGGAATGTCATCATACGGAAAGAGTCGTCGAGAGTGGGGAGGGCGAGGATTATGAAGGGCACACACCGAAGGTGGATATTGACCGGAGCGCTGGCGGCCGCCTGCCTGCTGGGATTGTGGGCGCTGGCGGAGGCGCCTTCGCTGGCGGCGCCCGGCCCGCAGGATCAGCAACAACAACCGTCCGCTTCCGGGCCCAAGTCCAATGTGGGCGAAACGGTGTTGATTCCCAAGAAGAAGGCGCCCCAACCCGTTGCCCCCAAGCGGCCCGAGAAGATCAACCCCAACGACATCTACACCATGTCCACCACCACCAATTTGGTGAACGTGGGGGTGCTGGTCACCGACCGGGATGGGGACCCCATCCCCGGCCTCCAGAAGGGCAATTTCCGCGTTTACGACGACGGCGTCCAGCAGAACATCAGCAACTTTGGCATCTCCAAGGTGCCCATGACCATCACCATGCTCATCGAGTACAGCAGCCAGTACTGGCAGTTTCTCTACCTGGCGCTCCGCTACTCGTACGAGTTTGTGCGCTACATGCAGCCCAAGGACTGGGTGGCGGTCATCTCCTTCGACATGAAGCCGCACATCCTCACCGATTTCACCCACGACCCTGGCCAGGTGCGGTCGGCCTTGGACACGCTCAATTACCCGCAATTCAGCGAGGATAATCTTTACGACGCCCTGGCCTTTACGATCGACCGCATGAAGAACATCCAGGGGCGCAAGGCCATTTTGCTCATCGCCACGGGCTGCGATTCCTTCAGCAAGCTGACCTACGGAGACACGCTGAAGATCGTCAAGGCTTCCGACACCATCATTTACCCGGTGAGCATCTACGAGATGCTGACCGTGCGTTACGGGAACAACGTGCCGTGCACACCGGGCATGGGAGGCTTCGGCGCTTCCATGAATCCCCTCATGGCGCGCAACGCCATGCAGACCTTTGCTGAGTACACGGGCGGGCAGGCCTACTTCCCGCGCTTCGAGGGCGAACTGCCGGGCATCTACCAGCAGATTGACGGCCAGCTCCGCACCCAGTACAGCTTGGGCTTTACTCCCACCAACCCCACTCACGACGGGAAGTTCCACAAGCTGCGCGTCGAGTTGGTGGGCCCGCAGGGCCAGCCCCTGAAGATCGTCAATCAGAAGGGCAAGAAGGTAAAGTACCGCGTGGTGGCGCGCGACGGCTATTACGCACCCAAGTCCTGAAAGAAACCGTCAGCCATCAGTTCTCAGTGGCCTCCGGTCCCCAGGCCTGGGGGGAGTTCTGTCCCGACTTACAACTGAAAACTGATGGCTGAAAACTGTTCTTAATGCCTGAAGTGCCGTACGCCGGTGAGCAGCATGGCGAGGTTCAAGCGGTTGGCGGCGGAGATGACTTCCGCGTCGCGCACCGAGCCGCCCGGCTGCACGACCGCGGTGGCGCCCTCCTTTGCCGCTTCCTCGATCCCGTCGGGGAAGGGGAAGAATGCGTCAGAGGCTACGACGGTTCCTTCCAGCGAGTGGCCGAGTTCGCGCGCCTTGGTGGCGGCCAGCTTGACGGCGTCCACGCGGCTCATCTGTCCCGCCCCAACCCCCACCAGCAATCCCTCGCGCGCGTAAACGATGGCGTTGGACTTGACGTGCTTGACGGCGCGCCAAGCGAACAGGAGCGCGCGCCGCTCCGCCTCGCTGGGCGCGCGTTCGGTCGAGCACTTCCACTCCTGGGGCGTGGCAGGGCGCGTGTCAGGCGTCTGCGCCAGCAGGCCGCCGCAGATGCGCCGCAACTCCCATGCCTCGCCAACCTCGGCGCCCGGCGACTCCATCACCCGCAGATTCTTGCGCACCGCGAGCAACTCCAGAGCCGCGGGCTCGTAGCCCGGCGCCACCACCGCTTCCACAAACAGCTTGCTCAGCGCTTCGGCGGTGGGGACGTTGACGGTGCGATTGAACGCGATCACCGACCCGAAGGCCGAAACCGGGTCCACGGCCAGGGCGCGCGTGAAGCTTTCGGCCAGCGTGTCGGCGGCGGCCAGGCCGCAGGGGTTGGTGTGCTTGATGATGGCGGTGACGGGCTCGCTGAATTCCGCCGCCAGCCGCCAGGCGGCTTCCAGGTCCACCAGGTTGTTGTAGGAAAGCTCCTTGCCCTGATACTGGCGGGCGTGCGCCCATCCGCCGGCGGCCCCGGAGGTGTAGAGCGCTGCCCGCTGGTGGGGGTTCTCGCCGTAGCGGAGGTCGGCGGCCTTGCGGAAGGTCAGGTGGAGTGTCTCCGCAAAGCCTTCCGCCGCGCGCTGCTGCAAGGTGGCGGAGATGGCCGCGTCGTAAGCGGCGGTGGCCGCGAAAGCGCGGCGCGCCAGGCGCGCGCGCGTGCCTGCCGAGACCGCCCCGCCGTTCCGGCGCAGCTCCTCGAGCAGCGGCGCGTATTCGTCCGGGTCCACCACCACCGTCACGTCCTCAAAATTCTTGGCCGCCGAGCGGATCATGGAAGGCCCGCCGATGTCGATGTTTTCGATCAGCTCGGGCAGCTCCACGCCGGGCTTGGCCGCCGTCTGCTCGAAGGGGTAAAGGTTGACGGCCACCAGGTCGATGAACTCGATGCCCTGCGCCGCGGCTTCTTCACGGTGGCGGGGATTGGAGCGCACGGCCAGCAGGCCGCCGTGGACTTTCGGGTGCAGGGTCTTGACCCGCCCGTCGAGCATTTCGGGAAAGCCGGTAAGGTCGGAGACGTCGCGGACCTTCACGCCGCGCTCGCGCAGCAGGCGCGCCGTGCCGCCGGTGGAGAGAATCTCCACTCCCAACTCGGCCAGCCCCGCCGCAAACTCCGCCACTCCCGCCTTGTCGCTGACACTGATCAGCGCGCGTGCGATCTTTCTCATCGCTGCTCCTTGCTGAGATGGAAAAGCCTGATGGGAAGAAACCGGTAACGTTCCGGAAGGTTCCCGGCACGGAGAGGCGCGGTGGTGCTTTCTTTCGCGCCAACTGCCCGAATCCGAGGGAAAGCCCTAGTCCGACTTCACCGCTTTGAACTTGACCTTGCCCTTTTCCACGCTGACGGAAAACTGCACTTTCTCGCAACCCAGAGACTTCTGCACTTGCCGGGTCTTCTCGCCCAGGAATTTCTTGAACGACTGGGGGTCGAGGTCGTCGACGCGCGCGCCCACCTCGCGGCGCGCGTCCACCACCGCCTTGAGGAGCTGATCCACCTTTTCTTGTTCGTGCTCCGGGTCGGCGCAGGTCACCAGCACGGGTCCGCCGGGGCTCGCCGCCGCTTCGCGGCGCGAGGTGGCAAAGCGTCCGCGGCCTTCTTCCCGGTCCTTCAGCTTGCGCCGCCACAGGTCGTTGTTGACGGCGTACTTCTGCACCAGCTGGTTGTAACGGAAGCGCTGCGCGAAGCTCATGTGCGTGCCTTCGGTCAGCCTCTTCATGGAGGTCTCGACACGGAAGACCAGATCGTTGGGCGGACGCGGGCTGCCCCCGTTGAAGTACGCCTCGTATTCGATCTTCAGCCGGCGAATGCCGTCCTCGATCTTGCTCAATTCTTCATCAATGCTGCTCATCAGGGCACCCGGAGAAGGATTGCAGGTCAACAAGATTATACCCATGCCCCGGCGGCGGGGGTCAATCGAAATCTGGCGCGCGGTGATTTGACCCCTCGTGCCTTCTGTGGTGAAATGGCGGGCGAGCTGGCACCCGGAGAGCCGGTGCAGGGCAGCCATGAAGGTTTCGCACAAGAATATTGAGACCGCGCAGGCGGAGACGAATCCGCGGCGGCGGATTCCCGCTGTGGACGAGATGCTGAACCGCCCGGCGATGCGCGCCCTGGAGGGGCGGTGCGGCCGCCGGCTGGTGCTGGAGGCGACGCGCCAGGTGCTGGAAGGCCTGCGCGCGCGCCTGGCCGCGGGAAGCGCCGGGAAGATTTCGATGGAGGAGCTGGAAAAGGAAATCGCCGCCGCTTCCGAAGCCCAGGCTGCGCCCTCCCTCGTGCGGGTGGTCAACGCCACGGGCGTCATCCTGCACACCAACCTGGGGCGCGCTCCGCTGGCCGCCGCCGCCCTCGAGCATTTGCGCGAAGTCGCCGCCAGTTACTCCAACCTGGAATTCGACCTGGAGCGCGGCGAGCGCGGCAAGCGCGACGCGCACACCAATCGGTTGTTGGCGCAGTTGCTGGGCGCCGAGACCACGCTGGTGGTGAACAACAACGCCGCGGCGGTCTTCCTGGCCCTCAACGCGCTGGCGGAGGACGGCGAGGTGATCGTCTCGCGCGGTGAACTGATCGAGATCGGCGACTCGTTCCGCATTCCGGAGATTTGCGCCAAGAGCGGCGCCGTGCTGCGCGAGGTGGGAACCACCAACCGCACGCGCCTGGGCGATTACGCCGCCGCCCTCAACGAGCGCACGCGCTCCCTGCTGCGCGTCCACCCCAGTAATTTCCGCATCCAGGGCTTTACCGAGCGCCCGCGCCTGGAAGAGCTGGCGGACCTGGCGCACAAGCACAACCTGCCGCTCATCGAGGACCTGGGCAGCGGCTGTCTGGTGGATCTCGAGGAAGTGGGTTTGAGGGGCGAGCCGCCCGTCGCCCCCAGCCTGCGGGCGGGCGCGGACGTGGTCACCTTCAGCGGCGACAAGCTGCTGGGCGGACCGCAGGCGGGGATCCTCACCGGCCGCCGCGAGCCCCTGGCCAAGATCCGCCGCAACCCCCTCTACCGCGCCCTGCGTGTCGACAAGCTCACCATCGCCGCCCTGGAGAGCACCGTGGCGCTCTATCTGCGCGGCGACCTGGAGGCCATTCCCGCCTTGCGCATGATGCGCATGCCGCTCGAGGAAATCGCCGCGCGCGCCGAAAAGCTGGCGGCCCGGCTCGGTGCCCTGCGCGGCATCACGGCGCGCGTTGAGGCAGGCGAATCGGTGCTGGGCGGTGGCTCGACGCCCGGACAGGCGCTTCCCACGCGCGTGGTGGCGGTGCGCCGCTCCGGAAGCAGCGCCCAGGACTTGGAGGCGCGCCTGCGCGCCCACACCCCGCCCATTATCGCCCGCCTGGAGCACGACCAAGTACTGCTCGACCCGCGCACGCTGCTGGAAGGCCAGGAAGACGAGATCGTGCGCGCTTTCGAATCCCTCGTCTAGCTTGCGGCCGGCGCCCGGGCGTTGCGGCTGCCAACCCGAAAGGAGTTTCCAGGCCCATGAAGGCGCTCTACTTCGACGGCCAGCTTGCCCTGCGCGAGGTGGAGATTCCGCGCCCGGGCCCTGAGGAAGCGCTGGTAAAGGTCCGTCTGGCGGGCCTCTGCGGCACCGACCGGGAAATCCTGAAAGGCTACTCGGGGTTTCGCGGAATCCTGGGGCATGAATTCGTGGGCGAGGTGGTGGAGTGCCGGAGCCGGGACTGGATAGGCAAGCGGGTGGTGGGCGAAATCAACGTCTCCTGCGGCGAGTGTGAATACTGCCTATGGGGTTTGGGGCGGCACTGCCCACAGCGGACGGTGATGGGCATCGTCAACCGCGACGGGGCGCTGGCGGAATACCTGGCGCTGCCGGTGGTCAACCTGCACGAAGTGCCGGAGGAAGTTTCCGACCGGGCGGCGGTCTTCACCGAGCCTCTGGCTGCCGCCGCCGAAATCCTTGAGCAGTTGGGAAGCGTGCCCGCGCGCCGCGCCCTGGTGCTGGGCGGCGGCCGCCTGGGACTGCTGGTGGCGCAGGTGCTGGCCACTGCGGGAGTGCGCATCACCGTGGGGGGCCGCCACCCGGAGAAACTCCAGCGCGCCAAGTCCTGGGGCATGGAGGTAATGAACCTCCGGGAGGAGACCCTGCCGGCCGCCAGCTTCGCCCTGGTGGTGGAAGCCACGGGCTCGCCCGAGGGACTTACCGAAGCCCTGCGCGTCTGCGAGCCCCGCGGCACGGTAGTGATGAAGTCGACGTTTCGCGACCTGGCCAGCTTCGACACCGCCAAGCTGGTGGTGGACGAAATCAACCTCGTGGGCTCCCGCTGCGGCAACTTCTCCGCCGCCCTCAACCTGCTGGCCCACAAACGCATCCGCGTCGAGGAGATGATCTCCCAGACCTTCCCCCTGGAGGCGGGCCTGGAAGCTTTTGAATTCCTCCGCCGGCCTTCCTGCATGAAGGTGCTGCTCCAGCCCACTGGCTGTTTTTGAGATTAGGGTGGCGATTTCCCGCCCGGCCGCATCCAAGCTTTCGGCGCCGCGCCGCCGGAGGCGGAGCTGTTCCTGTGCCTAATCCCCCTCCGCCGGCCGGGGCCGGGGCGCTTATAATGGAGGGGGAGTTCTGATTTTCAATTTGCGACCTGGGAAGGTGAAAAAGTGAAGGGGATGCGCCGCAGTCGAGCCGTGGGGTTGCTGTTGCTGGCGGGAGTTTTGTTGAGCGCGGGGATGGGGCAAGCGCGCAAGAAAAAGCACGCGCAGGGACCGCCGCCGGACCTGCCCGGCCACGTCGACTACCTGGCTTACCAGCTCTGGGGCAAACCCATGGACGAGTCGGCGGCGCTGACCGGGGAGATTCAAAAACTGGTGATGGGCCGACTGGAGCAGACGGTGCCGCAGGCCGCCAACGGCTCGACCGACGCCGTGCGCCTGAGAGTGGAAGTCCACCACCAACTGGAAAAGGTCTTCGCCAAGGTCCGCTATCCCGTCTACTCGCGGGTAGCGGTTTTCGTGCAGCCCTGGAAGGACGCGACGCTGATCGGCGCCGGCTACACGCTGGGTTGGTCGGCCAGCCGGCGCGCCAACGCCGTGGCACTGTTCGAGCGCCGCGCGGGCGCAACCCACCTGGCTACGGTCTTCAACTTCGTGCCCGGCTGCGAGCTGCGTTACGCCTTCCTGCCTCCGCCCCCCTCCGGGGATTTCCGCTTCATCGTTTACGGCACGCGCCTGGGCATGAGCCACCCGCGCCTTTCCGCCGAGCTCTATTCCTTCGACGGCAAGAAACTGCGGTCGCTCTGGAAGACCGAGGACGTTTACGACGGCAAGCTGGATGTGGAACCGGAACGGGTGGTGATCAATTACATGCGCGAATCGGACTTTGTGCAGGCCGCCACCTACGGCCATCGCCCTCCGCGCCGCGAGACGGTCTACAAAGTCACTCCGCAGGGGTTGGAAATGGTCAGCGACCAGCAACTTCCGTCCAATTGAGCGCCGGACCTCGGGTGCCCACGGCGCCAGCCGTGGGTTGCGCGCAAAGCGTATGGATCTATCCGCAAATAAGCCTTCTCGGGTGAGGCTGCCTTCCCAGGGCCTGCCTGGGGCCGGCAGGTTTACGCCCCGGGCCACCCTATCCGTCTGGGCAGCGGTGAGGAGAAAAGGGCGAAGGGCTTGGAATTACTTGCCGCGTTCCAGGTAAGCGCCGGTGTTCGTGTCGACGCGGATCACTTCGCCTTCCGAGATGAAAGGCGGAACCTGGACGACCAGGCCGGTTTCGAGCTTGGCGGGTTTGGTGACGTTGGTGGCCGAGGCGCCCTTGATGCCGGGCTCGGTTTCCACCACCTTCAGGTCCACGGTGGCGGGCACCGAGAGATCGATGGGCTTTCCCTCGAAGTATTCCACCTTGAGCATGGAGTCGGGAACCAGGTAGAGGGCGCGGTCGCCGACGGTTTCCTTCATGAGGCGCACCTGCTCGTAGGTGGCGGTGTTCATGAAGTAGAAGGCGTCGGCGTCGTAATAGAGATACTGCATCTCGACTTCGTCAATCACCGCCCGCTCCACCACATCTTCGGAGCGGAAGCGATAATCCACCATGGCGCCCGAAATCAAATTGCGCATGCGCGCCTGCACGAAGCCGCGCTTATTGCCGGGCGTGCGGTGCTCGGTGCGGTGGATGGCGTAGAGCTCGTTCTGGTGCTTGATGATGGTGCCGGGCCGCAGTTCTGTGGCTTGCACGGGAACTCCTCGTTGATCTGAAAGGTTGGGGGCTTCGGACCGCGCTGGAGACTTGCGGAGGTTGCTTTGAAAAGCCCCAGAAGCCCCATTTTAAGCGCCTTCTCCGGCCGCGTCAACCGGAACGATTGACCGGCCGGGAAGGGATTGATAGTATAAAAGGTTGAACCTTGCACAAGGAGACTTACGGTGTCCAGGCTCTCACGCCGCGAATTGAAGGAAGACGCGCTTCGCACCGCCTTTGAGGATTACGAAGCGTTTGCCAAAGACCACGCCCGGGAGATCATCCTGATGGTGAGCCTGGGGGTGGTGCTGGTGGCCGCCGTGCTGGGCGTCCGCTGGTATCTGGAGGGCGTGGAGGCCAAGGCCAACACGCAACTGGGCATGGCCCTCGATACCTTCACCGCCTACGTGGGAACGCCCTCCCCGGGCATGCTGGGCCCCGGCCAGCTTTCCTTTCCCAGCGCGAAGGAGAAATACCGCAAGGCCCTGGAGGAATTCCAGGCCGTCACGCAGGTGAAGGGGCTGGAGAAGCTGCTTCCGGAGATGAAGGTGGTGCGGTTGGCGCGCTACCACGTGGGATTGTGCCAGGCGGAGTTGGGCCAGGACGCGAAGGCCATCGCCACCCTCCAGCAGGTGGCCCATGACCGCGACGCGCAGATCGCCTCGCTGGCTCGGCTGGCGCTGGCCGGCGAATACGCCAAGACCGGCAAGAACGCCGAAGCCATCAAGATTTATCAGGACCTCTCCGACCACCCCACGAAGACGGTGCCCAAGTCCACGGCGCTGCTGGACCTGGCGGGCGTCTACCGCGCCAATCAGCCCGCCCAGGCGCGCCAGATTTATGAACGCCTGGCCAAAGAGTTCGACGCCGACCCGTCGCTGAGCGAAGTCCTGAAGCAGCAAATCGCCAGCCTCCCGCAATAGGGAGCCCTACTCTCCATGAGCGATGTCGAGCGTGAGACCCTGGAAACCGGCGTCCTGATCGTGGGCGCGGGGCCGGGTGGGCTGAGCTGCGCGCTGCGCTTGGCGCAACTCGCCCAGCAGGCTCCGGGCGGCGCGCTTTCCCCCGACAACATCTACGTGCTCGAGAAGGCCGCCGAAATCGGTGCCCACTCGCTCTCCGGCGCAGTGCTCGACCCGCGGGCGCTCGGCGAGCTACTGCCCGACTTCCGCGAGCAGGGCGCGCCGCTGGAGGCGCCCGTCACCGCCGACGCCGTCTATTACCTCACCGCCCGGCGCGCTTGGAAGCTGCCCATTACGCCTCCTTTCTTCCGCAATCACGGCAACTACATCGTTTCCCTGAACCGCCTCAGCAAGTGGTTGGGGGAGCGCGTGGAGCAGCAAGGGGTGAACGTCTTCGCGGGGTTTGCGGGCGTGGAGCTGCTGCGCGAGGGCGGGCGCGTGGTGGGCGTGCGCACCGGCGATATGGGCGTGGACAAGAACGGTGCGCGCCAGTCCAATTTCCAGTCCGGCATCAACCTGCGCGCCCAGGTGACCGTGCTCGCCGAGGGCTCACGCGGCTCGCTCACCAAGCAGCTGGTCGCCGACCTGAAACTGCAAGGCCGCAACCCGCAGGTCTACACCGTGGGCGTGAAGGAGCTGTGGGATATTCCCGCCGGGCGCGTCGCCCCCGGTCAGGTCATCCACACCGCCGGCTGGCCGCTCAGCTCGCGCCAGTTCGGCGGCGGGTTCGTCTACGCACTTTCGGAAACGCGCCTGGCGGTGGGCTTGGTCTCAGGACTCGCCTACCAGGACCCGCGTTTTGACCCTCACGAAGCCTTCCAGCTCTACAAGACCCACCCGCTGGTGCGCGGGCTGCTGGAGGGTGGCGAGATGGTCCGCTACGGCGCCAAGACGATTCCCGAAGGCGGCTACTTCTCCCTTCCCCAAACCTCCGTCGCCGGCGCGCTGATCATCGGCGACGCGGCGGGGTTCCTCAACTCCCAGCGCCTGATGGGCATTCACCTGGCGATGAAGACCGGGATGCTCGCTGCGGAAACCATCTTCGCGGCGCTCGAGAAGGGCGACACCTCGGCGGCGGCGCTGGGCGATTTCGAAAACCGCTGGCGCGCGAGCTGGGTGAAGGACGAGCTCTGGAAGGTGCGCAACTTCCATCAGGGCTTCGAGCACGGATTTTGGGCGGGCAGCGTGCACGGGGCGTTGCAGTTCGTGACCGGCGGCCGGGGCCTTCACGCCTGTTACCCGGCGCGCGCCGACCATACCCACCTGCGCAAGCTGGACGGGCTCGCCGCGCCCCCAGAACCCCTCAAGCCCGACGGCAAGCTCACCTTCGACAAGCTCTCCGACGTCTACCACTCCGGCACGCACCACGAGGAGAATCAGCCCTGCCACCTGCGCGTCGCCGATTTCGATATCTGCCACGGCCGCTGCGCGGTCGAGTACGGCAACCCCTGCCAGTATTTCTGCCCCGCCGCCGTTTACGAGATTGAAGATGACCCCGGCGGTGCGGGCCGGCGCCTGAAGCTCAATCCCTCTAATTGTGTGCACTGCAAGACCTGCGATATCGCCGATCCCTACGAGATCATCACCTGGGTGCCGCCGGAAGGCGGCGGCGGCCCGCACTACGACGGCATGTGAAACCGCACGGCAGGCAGCCGGGCCATGCTGTGGGCCGTCGCTGCAGAGGCTGGTCTTAAATGGAAGGGGGAGGCAAGAGTCGCAGGTTGCGGCAGATTTCCCGGAGTTGGTGGACGGTCTCCTCGTCTAGGAGCGCGAACTTCAGTCCCAGGTCATGTTGGCTTTTCCAGGCCACCTCACCAGGCAGAACCAGTTCGTTGCCGCCGCTGTCTACCGTGTGCACCTCGCACTGTTGGCCCGGTTCGGGAAGCGGCGAGCCTTGCACGCGGCAGCCCGAAAGCGAGAGTTCCACCAGCCTGACCTCGGTCTCCGCTCCCGTAGCGAGGTCCAAAAGCTCGCCTCGCATGTCGCTGGAATAACGGGGAACTCCCCGCCGAGCTTGCCGGGAGGCCCGTGGCGCCGGCTTGGGTGGGGCAGCCATCGGGAAAGCGGGGTGGACCTCTTGGGAACTCTTGGCCGTTTCCGGGGCAGCAGGCGCGGGGGCCCCATCCTGCCGCGAGGTTTCAGGTCTTTGCTGGCTCAGCGCCGTGCAAAGGGCATTCAGGCGCCGCTGCATCTCCTTGTCCACCTTGCGAAACTGCAGCCCCGCGCGTCCTTGCCCTTCTCGCTTCCAAGCCGGATAGGCTTGCAGCCCAAAGGAGGTTCCCTGCCAGTCAAAGTACAGCTCGCAATTCTTGCCCAGGTTCAGCCCCGAGGTGTATTCCACCTCGCAGCCTCCGGTGCTGATGTCCCGAATCTTCACGTTGGCCGTCATTCTCCCCCCGGAGA
>JBJKQV010000127.1:0-14280 GCA_046704985.1 Terriglobia bacterium | reverse complement strand
ACAACAGCTTCACGATTCGAACCCCTGACCGCGACGCCGAGGTCCGGCAGACGCTTGCGGGATGGGAATTCCCGGTCTTTTGTGAGCTCGCCTCAGTCGAAAGCCCCTCGGCTCGAGTCACCGCTTCACAGCTCGACCGAACTTATCCCGCCAAGATCCAGTTGCAGCAAGCCCGCTTGCAGTGCGCCGGGCAGGACCTGCTCCTTTACGGCTACGGCCCGCAGGCCAAGGTCTTTGACTTCAAAGGCATCGTCGGCCATCTTCTTGCCAACGATCTCCGCCGGCTTGAGTCCCTCCTCAAACTCCCCTGGAGTTTTCTTCCCTTTCGCAACCAGGCCGCCCTGCGCGCCGGAGTGGCGACGATGCTGGATTCGGAATTAAACCAGCAGCTTTGCGACGAGCGGCAACGAAGCACCCTCATGGCCAGCGGCGCCGTCACCCGGGAACACGCAAGCTTGACCGTGAAATGCCTTCGCAAAGCCATGGGGCGCCTCTACCGATCGGCCGCGGCCCTCGGCCTGTTGGCTCTGGTTGTCGTCGAGCTGACCACCCTGGGGTTGCTCCGGCACTTCGGCTACATGCTGCCCCAAAACCGCCTTGCCGCGCTCGGCGTCTTTCTTGTGTCGGCCACGGTCACAGCCGTCGCGGCAGAGTACTCCTCCCGTCATTTCGTGCTCAAGGAGTTTTCCCACCCCGGCGAGGCCTCGCGCCGGCGGGCCGCAGGGAACCTCCTCCGCTCTACCGGTGCACTCCTCCGATATCGCATTGGCGCGGCGGTTGCTACTATCACCGCAGCCCTCGGCTTTCTCGCGACCATGGTCAGGTGATTCCTCAACTTGCAGCCGGTAGCCACGACACGGCTTTGGTGTCGTGGGCTTCTCGGTCACCCGTGGTATGTCTGCGGAAGGGTCACACGAACCATCTGAATCGAGCAGGCGGCCGCCACCTTCGCGTCCGGCGCGGAGGCTGGTAGCCACGGTTAATTTGCCTTTTGGATTAACCGTGGGCTTGCCCGCCGGAGCCTTGGCGTAGGCGGACTTTTGCCACGAGCAAATGCCACGGTCCCGCGCGGCGGGATCGTGGCTACCGGCTAGGGTAGTGCGCCCCGGATACGTTTGAAGTAGCGCTGGCCTTCAGGCCGGCATCCGTCGCCCGACGTGCCGGGCTAAAGCCCGGCGCTACAAGGGCACCGGCCCGCCGCCTGAACATCACGTCCTATTTGCCGCGAGCGAGGCGAAAAGAGGGGCGCCATTCAACGGCAGTCCGCCGCAGCGGGGAAACCCAAGGGACAACTAGTTCACGAGGGGGCCCGGGAATTTGACCAGGAACTCCAACCCCAGCTCATCCTTCCGGCCCTGGCGGGGGTCGCCTTTCCACACCACCCGGCAGCGCGTTCCATCTTCGGAATCGGCGGGGCAAAATTCCACCACCTGGCCCGGATGCACGTCGAGCACCGTGTGCACGCGTGAGCCGAGGGGGGAGATGTCGAGCGTATAACCGCCCGCCCCGTAGCTCTCCCCTTCCGATTCCACGGACAGGTGAACGATCTTGCGGGCAGGTTGGCGTTGACTACGGCGAGTAGTGCGGCCAGAAGATTTAGCCACGGATGATTCCTCCCAAAGCGGCATTGCGCAGCCACCAAGCTAATGCAAAGTGGAGCTAAGAATCAAGCCCCCTTCTTCGAGAGGTTAACGCTCAGGCGGGAAACCTGCGGATAGAAACACTTCTTCTTGCGAGGATGGTCTGAGACTCCGGCAGGCGTACGGTGACGGTCAATGCTTGGTGAGCTTTCCAGCCAGCGTCAGGAAAAGCTTCCGGTCCGAACTGGACATACCCTCAAACAGTTTCACCAGGCGCTTGACCGACTTCGAGGCTCCGACCTGTTCAGGCACTTTCGGGTTGGTGGCGCGACCCTTGCCCTGAAAGAGCAGTTGATAGGGCTCGATCCCCAGTGCCGACGCGAACTTTTCCAGGGTGGCCAACGAGGGGGCGGTGTAACCACCCTCCACCCGGGAAATGTAAGAACGGAGCAGGCCCGAACGGCGCTCGATGTCGCCCTGCGACAGACCCTTGGCTTCACGAAGCTCCCGCAACCGTTTAGCTATGTTCATATTTAAAATTACATCACACTATCCAATATCTTGTCAATAGTTTGTATGATTATTAACTCGACAATTCAAGCAATCTCACCCCTCGGCGGGCGCGCCGCGGGGTCTCCGCCCCCCTCGCCCCCGGCGGCTCGCCCCCTGGCAGGCCATCGCTTGCAGGAACCCCAGCGCCATCAACGCCCCCGCAGGCTCGGAGAAGAGGGGCAAGAGCGCCGCCAGGGTCGCAGCGCCGGCAAGGTCATGGTCGTTCGAGTCGGTGAGCGCGAACAGGCGGGCCCGCCCGGCGCGCTCGGCAGCCTGCTGAACCGCCTTGCGGGCGCGGCAGCGGCTGCCGGAAACCAGCAGCACGGCGCCCGGCTCGCCCGCCGGTGCGGCGGATGGATCCAGAAATTCCTCCACCGAGCATCCTTGCGCCGGCAGGTGCGCCACTTCCCCCAGAACCCGCGCCGCCTCCAACGCCGTCGAATGGTAGAACCCTCCGCCCACGACCTGAACGCTTGCGAACCGGCGCAGCGCTTCGGCCAGCGTCGTCATGGCGTCGCCCAACTGCGCCAGCACCCATTCCAGCCGCTCCGGGAGTTTGGCAAAGTCCTCCTCCAAAGCCTCCAGCTGTGGGTGATGGCGCTTGAGGACGCGCGCTGCGAGCAGGCCCAGGTAGGAAAGCGCGGCGTGCTGGAGGAAGGTCTGCTGGACGCCGGCGTCCGCCCCCTCCCCGCCGCGTGCCAGGAACACCCCTTCGGCAATGCCTGCCAGCGAACCGGCGGGCTGGTGAGTGAGGGCGAGCAGGTGGGCGCCCTGAGTGCGCGCGGCGCGCGCCACCTCCAGTGTCGAGGCGGTCTCGCCGGAGCGCGAAATCGCCAGCAGCACCGAGCGCGGCTTCAACAGCGGCAGGCCATAGAGCGCCAAATCCTGCGCCGGCCGCGCCACCACCGGCCAGCCCACCAGCGTCTCAAAAGCGTAAACCCCGGCACGCGCGGTCAGGTAGGAAGCGCCGCTGCCGGTCAGAAATAGCGGCCCGTCGCCCCAGCGCGTCCGGCGCACCAGTTCTTCAAATTCCGGGCGCCCCTTCTCCAGGGTCTCGCGGAGCGCCCGCGGGGTATCGAAAACTTCTTGTCGTAGGTCCATGTCGTATGGCCGTCTCCGTGGTAGTGAATTTTGAGATTAGCACAAGCCGGCGCCCAGGTCCCATCCAACCCTTGCGGAGGTTGCGGTACGCTCCCCCATGCGTGTTCCCGAATTCCGGGCCGTCCACCTGGCCGGGAGCCAATCGTACAATTTGACCCGGTCGTGCTGAGAGGTGCCGGGCGAAAAGCGATTTTTCCCACATGCACTCTCTTGTCGTCCAGGGGACGAATGGTATAATCGCCCTTCGGGCAACTTGGTTATCGCGGTACACAACTGAGCGCGATGATGCCAATTTTTCAATCCTACCTCCGACCCTTCCCAAGGAATTCGCCAAGGAGTGAGCGATGAGCCGAAAAAAGGACAAGCCGCGGAAAGATTCGGCCGGGCTCTCGCGCCGGGATTTTCTGCGCGGCGCGAGCGTGACGGTTTCCGGAGGCCTGCTGATGGGGGTTCCGGGCGCCGCCGCGTTGCCGGCCGCGCCGGCCGATGCTGCGCCGGGCGTGGAAGGCCCCGGGCCGGTGCCCGTCACCCTGCGCGTGAACGGCAAGGCGCACAAGTTGATGCTCGAGCCGCGCGTCACCCTGCTCGACGCAGTGCGCGACCACCTGGATATCACCGGTTCCAAGAAGGTCTGCGACCGCGCCACCTGCGGCGCCTGCACCATGCTCATGGACGGCAAACCCGTTTACGCCTGCACAGTGCTGGCCCTGGAAGCGCGCGGGCACGAAATCACCACCATCGAGGGCCTGGGCGCTGAAGACCGCCTTTCGCCGCTCATGGAGGCGTTCGTTCAGAACGACGCCCAGCAATGCGGCTTCTGCACGCCCGGCTTCGTGATGGCCTCGACGGCCTTCTTGAAGCAGCACCCCCACCCCACGCTGGAGGAAGTGGACAAGAGCTTGGGCGGGAACCTCTGCCGCTGCGGCACCTACGAAGGCATCCGCAAGGCGGTGCTGGAAGCGTCCAAGACCCGGAAGGGAGGCGGCTCTCATGCCTAAGTGCAAGTACGATTGGCCCCCCAAAGACGAGCGGCACCTGATCGGCAAGCGCATCGACCGCATCGACGGCCCCGCCAAGGCCAGCGGCCACGCGCGCTACACCTACGACGTCCACCGCCCCGGTCTACTGATTGCCAAGCTGCTGCCATGCCCGCACCCGCACGCCCGGGTGAAGTCCATCGACACCTCGGCGGCGGAAAAGAGCCCGGGCGTCAAGGCGGTGCTGGTCATCGCCAAGCCCGGCACGCCGGGCGCCGAAGTCCAATGGGCGGGCGCCGAGGTGGCGGCCGTGGCCGCAACCAGCGAAGACGCCGCGGATGACGCCCTGCGCCTCATCCGCGTCGAATACGAGACCCTTCCCTTCCTCGTCCACGACCAGGACCTCAGCAAGGCGGGCGACCGCGCCAAGCCTTCCGCGGAAGAGAAACAGGGCGACCCTGACCAGGCTTTCCAGGATCCCGAGGCAGTGGTTTCGGAAGGCCTTTACGGCCTGCCGGTCATCACCCACTGCTGCATGGAAGCGCACGGCAACATGACCGAGTGGACGGGAAAGAAACTCAAGACCTGGTCCTCCACGCAAAGCGTTTCGATTCTGCCCGGCGAATTCGGCAAAGGGCTGCGCCTGGCGGGCATCGACGTCCAGGACGGCGACATCGAAACGATCTGCGAATACATGGGCGGAGGGTTCGGCAGCAAGTTCGGCCCCGACCGCTGGGGAATCGCGTGCGCAATCCTGGCGCACCGAACCGGACGGCCGGTGCGGCTGATGCTCGACCGCAACCAGGAACTGGAAACCGCCGGAGCGCGCCCTTCCGCTTACTCCAAGATCCGCGTGGCGGCGAAGAAAGACGGCACCCTCACCGGCTGGCATTCCGACACCTGGGGCACCGGCGGCCTGCTTTCCAGCGTCAACCCGCCCCTGCCCTACGTGCTCAACATTCCCAACCAGCGCAAGAAGCTCACGCGCGTGTTGACCAACATCGGCCCCAGCCGGGCCTGGCGCGCGCCCAATAACCCGCAGGCCTGCCTGCTCACCATGACGGCGCTCGACGACCTGGCCGATAAGCTGGGCATGGACCCGCTCGAGCTCCTGCACAAAAACGCCGGCCTGGCCCCCTCCATCCTGGTCTCCACCTATCGCCAGGAACTGGAGAAGGCCGCGGAGATGGCGGACTGGAAGAAGCTCTGGCACCCGCGCGGCGATAAGACTCCCGGCCACCTGAAGCGCGGCATGGGCGTGAGCTTGCACCACTGGGGCGGCGGCGGGCGCCCGGGCACCTGCGAGGTGCTCATCCGCCCCGACAGTTCGGTGGAAGTCCGCCTGGGCAGCCAGGACCTGGGCACCGGAACGCGCACCGTCATCGCCATCACCGTGGCGGAAACCTTGGGGCTGCGCGTCGGTGACGTCAAGGTGAGCATCGGGGACAGCCGCTATCCCTATTCGCCCCCTTCGGGCGGCAGCATCACGGTAGGCACGGTTTCGGCCAGCACCCGCCGCGGCTCGACCGACGCCCTCGACCAGCTCTTTGCGGCCGTGGCACCCGCGCTGGGCGTGCAGCCCGCCGACCTGGAAGCCGTCGAGGGGCACATCCGCGTGAAGGGCAATGCCGCCAAGAGCCTCACCTGGCGCGAAGCCTGCGCCAAGCTGGGCATGAAAACCATCCAGGCGCAGGGTAAGAATCCCGGCCCTTGCAAGCTGGGTGAGAACGGCGTGGGCGGGGTGCAGATTGCCGACGTCACGGTGGACACCGAAACGGGTCTCGTAAAGATCAACCGCATGGTGGCGGCTCAGGACTGTGGGCTGATCATTGACCTGAAGACCGCCGAAAGCCAGGTTTACGGCGCCCTGATCATGGGCATCGGATACTCGCTCTACGAAGAGCAGGTGATGGACTCGACTACCGGGCGCATGCTCAACCCCAACATGGAGTTCTACAAGCTGACGGGCATCGGCGACATCGGCCAGCTCATCGTGCACATGATGACCGGCCCCGGCTACGACGAGCGCGGGGTGATCGGACTGGGCGAGCCGCCGGTGATTTCTCCCGGCGCGGCGATTTCCAACGCTGTCACCAACGCCCTGGGGGTGCGCGTCCCGACGCTGCCCCTCACTCCGGAACGCGTTCTGGCGGCGCTCGGAAAAGGAGGGAAGGTCTGATGGAAGCCTTCGAATACGCAAGCCCCAAGACGCGCAAGGAAGCCGTTAAATTGCTGGCCGGCCGCTGGGGCGAGACGGAAGTGCTGGCGGGCGGCACCGACCTGGTGAGCGCCATGAAGGACCGCATCTCCACGCCCAAGCGCCTGGTGAGCCTTCAGCACGTGGCGGGCCTAGCGGGCGTGGAGTACAGCGCGCGCGACGGGCTGCGCCTGGGCGCCATGCTCACCCTGCGCGGGATGATGGACCACCCCGACGTGAAGCGCCACTACCCGGCGCTGGTCGACGCTGCGGAGGGCATCCGCAGCGAACAGCTTCGCCACATGGGCACGGTGGGCGGCGAGCTGCTGCAACGCCCGCGCTGCTGGTACTACCGCAACGGCTACGGGTTGCTGGCCCGGTACGAGGGCAAGCCGCTCGTCCCCGACGGCGACAACCGCTATCACGCCATCCTGGGCAACGCCGGACCGGCGTACTTCGTAAGCCCCTCCAGCCTCGCGCCGCTGCTCATCGCCCTGGGCGCCAAGGCGAAACTTTTCGGGCCGTCGGGTGAGCGCGAGATCCCGCTCGAGAATCTCTTCACCACGCCCACGCGCGAAGGCGAGCGCGAACACACCCTCAAACCCGATGAGGTCCTGACGGAGATTCAAGTTCCCGCGCACCACATGGCTTCCGCGGCCCTCTACGAGGTGCGGCAGAAGGAAGGGTTGGACTGGCCGCTCACCGCCGCCGCCGCGGTGCTGCACCTGGAAGGCGGGCACGTGGCGGGCGCGCGCGTGGTGCTGGGCCACGTCGCTCCGGTCCCCTGGCCTTCGCCGGAAGCCGAGGAGGCGCTGCGCGGAAAGTCCGTGAGCGAAGAAACCGCAGACGCCGCCGGCCAGGCCGCCGTCGCCAAGGCCACTCCCCTCAGCATGAACGGCTACAAGGTGCAACTGGCTCGCGTGGCCGTCAAACGCGCGGTCCTCAAGGCCGCCCAAGGAGGCGCCCATGCCTGATCCCGCCAAGGTTCCCACCGCCGGCATCGAGCTCTGCCAGTACCTGCGCTCCAAGGAGATGTTCTACGCCGAGGACGCCACGCAGGCGCTCTTGCAATCGGGCAGCGGCGTCTATTGGTGCATCCACACGCAGAATTGCCTGGGGCCGGACGGCCAGGTGGCCGAGCCCTCCGTCTGCCGCGCCGGTCGCGGGTGCTATAAGCCGCTCTAGGCGGTCCAGCCTCATTCGCACCAACACGTCTTCCCGACGGCCCGCCTTTTCGGGCGGGTTGAAGCGCCCGCCCGTTTCCCCTAAAATAAGAGTCCAGGGCAATTCACAACCAGGAGGACGCTGGTCATGAAACGACTCCGTTGTGCCATGGTGGGGGCATTGGTGTTTCTGGCGGGCGCGGTTTCGGGGCGCGCGGCGATTCGCGGCGAGTACGTCGAAGCGCGCAGCGCCGACGTCTGGACGGGGCCGTGCTTCGCCAATTCGCAAGTAGACTTGCAAGGCAAACACGCCATCGTGGGCTGGAAGGTGACCCAGGGCGCGTGGCACGGCGTGAAGCTCGACGGCCTGAGCGTGGTGGCGGTGGTGAAGGCGCGCGCGACGCTCGGCGATCCTTACCGCCAGCCTTATCCAACCGAAGCGGTGCTGATCGTGGACCAGCGCGCCGATGCGGCGCAGCGCTCGGCTCTGGAAGCGATGGCCCGGCACATGGCGGGTCGCCTGCTCGCCCACGTAGTGCGCGTGGACCGCGCGCCCATCCGCATCGAGGTAGACCGCGGCAAGGCGCAGGGCAGGGCAACGCTGGTGGCCGGCAACCTGGCGAGCATCCGCACACGCGCGCTGTGCGCCGGCGACATCATCTGCGGCAACGAAGTGACCTATTATCCGCCCCTGGTGAGGGCCGCGCGCGCGCGGCCCGCTTACTCGAGCGAAGACGCTTTCCACGGCCGCGGTCTGGGCGTAGACTGGACTCGCCAGGGCGCGCGCAGCGCGTTCGTCGGCACCTTCACGATGTAACTTCCGCGCGCCGGCGGGAAACAACGCCGCCCCCCGCGGGCGCGCCATCTCGACTCAGGAGTGACCCTCATGCGACGGCTTCACGTGTTCTTCTCGGCTGCGGCGGCGACCCTGCTCGTGGCCGTTTCGGCTTTTGGCCAGAACTACAAAGCGGAAACTGCTCCCGCGCCGGCGGCCGGCACGCTGCCCGCCGCGCTCAGCGCCGTGCTCCAGCCGCAGGGCGCGCGCCTGGTGGACGCGCAAGGCAAACCGCTGGCGGAAGTCTGGCTGCGCAAATCGCTCACCGCTCAGGCGCAGCCCGACAAATCCATGGACGTCATCAACGGCGCGCTGGCGCCGGGAACTTTGGTGGGCGTGCTGCACTTCCCCGCCGACGACGCCGACTTCCGCGGCCAGCCCATCAAGGCCGGCTACTACACACTGCGCTACGACTTGATTCCTCAGGACGGCAACCACATGGGCGTGAGCGACTACCGCGATTTCCTGCTGCTGGTTCCCGTGGCGCAGGATCCCGGCCCTGACCAGGTTCTGAAATTCGATCAGGCCGTCAAGCTCAGCCGCTCCGCAGCGGGCACCGGACATCCTGCGATTCTGGTGATGGATCCCGCCGATACTTCCGACACGCAATCGCCCGCGGCTTTTCAGGACGACTCGCAAAACTGGGCGCTGCAAATGAACACGCAGCTCGATGAGGGCGGCAAGACCAAAACCTTGACGCTCGCCGTGGTTCTGGTGGGCAAATATCAGGGATAGAAGCGCACCAGAGCGCACCAGGGCGTGAAAGGGCGTGGAGCCGGGGAGCCGTGCGTCATCAACTTAGCACGAAATCAATCAGTAATACATGCCGCGCCATGCGCCCCTGGGCAGCGGCGCTCGTAGCTCTGGCGCTCGCCGGGCTGCTGGGCGGCGCCAACCTGGGCGCGCAGACGCCCGCGGGCGCCGCCACGCTCGAAGGCAAGCTGGCGCTCCAGCCGCCGTCGCAACCGGTGCTGGTGACCGCCCAAAAGCGCTACCCGCTCACCGCGTCGAGCCGGGACCTGCTGCGCACCCTCCAGGACGCGCGCCTGCGCCACCGCCAAGTGCGCCTGGCGGGCACCTTTGAAGCTTCCGGCGCCTTCCGCGTGAAGTCCATCTTCACCCTGCACGACGGCCAGGTCTACCGCATCCGGTATTTTTGCGAGACCTGCAACATCGCGGCCCTGGGCCCCGGGCGCTGCGTCTGCTGCCAGCAGCCCACCGAGCTCCAGGAGTACCCGGCGGCGGAAGGCGACTTCCCGCGCCCCCAGGACATCATCGTCATCCCGCGCCCCAGGGCGCGATAGGTTCCCTTTCTCCCAGGCCTGCCTGCGCCTGGCCGCCGCGGCGGGCAGGCAGGCTTACGCCCTGGGCCACCGGGCGTCCGCCTACTGCTCCTGCCTACGGCCTACCGTCTTTACAAACTGACGCCCTGCCGCTTAAGATGAATGTACGCATTTGCGTCAAGCGCCAGCCTGTGGTGAGCGTAGCTCAGCTGGTAGAGCGCCAGACTGTGGATCTGGAAGTCGCGGGTTCGAACCCCGTCGCTCACCCCAACCTAGCTTCCAACGTCGGTGCACCTCACTCCCATTTTGCTTCCCGCCGGAATTGCGCTCGTTGCATGCGCCACGTAGGCAGGTGCAGTAGGCAGTGGGCCGTAGTTGACGGTTCACAGTCGAGAGTTCGCGGAGGAGAGGCGATTTAATCGCCCGTTCTCGGATCGTCCCCAATGACCGCGCGGCGCGGACGGATGCATCAGCGTGCACCCACGGCCCCGCCGCTATCCTGTAGCGCCGCTCTGCGAGCGGCGGGAGAATTGCTCGAGGGGCTCGCCGGTCATCCCGAAGGTTCCGGCCCGGTGCTACATGCGTCGCCGGTCACAGACCGGCGCTACAGCCGGCCGCTAAAGGGCCTCGTCCCCAAAGGGGGGGAGTGTGAATAGCCGTGGGCGCGTCCGCCAGCCTGTAGTGCTGCCCTTCAGGGCAGCAGGCGGGCTGGAAGCCACGACACGTCCCGAAAGTTCGGGATGGTGCCCGCCTGCGCCCGCCTGCGGCTGGCAGGTCGTGGGGTTTTCGTTCGTCCCCAGCATCTCTCCGGCAACGTCACGCGGGATTGCAGGAACTAAAGTGCCAGTGTCTGCGCCACCCGCCGACAGTTCGGAACGGGATTGCGGTGTGGGCTTCACCGGTCAAAGGCCCACTGCACTGAGAACATGCCGCGGCTACCGGCTTGGCAGGCAGATCCTCGGTTCGACCGGGCCGCGTGACGGTGCTAATCTATTGCATGAAGCGACTGAGAGATCGCAGTGGAGAGTTTCTTTATTCTGGCTGGCCCGAAGCACCTCCGGTACGCGCTCCTGCTAAAGTCGTCCCGCTTAAAGAAGTTTGAAAAATCGATGTTGGGATCGCGCCGCTGCGCTTTCTTCTGTAACGTCACGAAGTCCTTGATGGCCCCCTTCGCGACCTTTACAAGCCGCTGCGGGATTCGGCGGGCACCGACGCGATGGTCTTCCAACATCTTCTGGACGTCGGCACCGAGGCGGCCCTTGGCTCGCGCGACGGCCTCATAGATTGCGCGGACAAGGAGGAGCTGGGAGATCTTCGCGTAAGTTCGTGTCCTTTTGGGAAGGTAGTAGAGCAAGTTCCTTACCAGCATGCCGCTCCAACACATGATAGTTAGGTCGGAGTAGGCATGCGACCTAAGCTCCCTGTCGAAGTCGCCGAATATTTTTCGGTAGAGTTCGCTCTGAAACAGCTCGGACACTCTACTCCGGGCGCGCCCGAACCCGATGTCGGACTTTAGCGTGGAAAGCCACTGCGCCACGTCCTTTGTGGCCACGTGATGGTAGTCCAGAAGCACCGCCTTCTTCTCATTTGCCCACTCTTTCTCGCGGCGTTCATAGAATATCCTGTACCTATCAAGGAACCGGGCCACATTGAGCTGGAATGGGTCGTGTGCGCACAAATTAATGAGCTTCATTGGATTTTGCGTGTTGGTCCGGCGGATAACTTCGCTCAGGAGTCCGGGGTTCCCCACAACGTCCATCTCGAGTATACGCACGAGGATCGAGCACGAGTGACGGCGTCCCGACGAGTACACGGAATGTAATGTCTGCGAACCGTTGATTATTGATGGGTACACGAGGCGGTACGTGCTTCCACTCGGAACAACCTTCTTGCAAACAATATAGATACCGTTATTCCCGAGCCAAAAATCGTCTGGGTTTCCCTCGTACGTCTTGCGGATCTCACGGTTGATGCTCGACCTTAGGTCGGTCCTGACATTCTGCGCGAACAGCCTTTCGTTCTTGTCATCGTCCATCAGCCGAAGGAAGTCCCTTACCTCGGCAAGGCCCACATACGTCTTGAAGTCGTCGCGCTCGGAGGAAGTGTGCCACGCGCTTTCGAGCCTGAGCTCGACGTACTCCGTCGGCGGTGTGAAACCCTCCGCATAAAGATACCAAAGCGACGCGATCTTCTGGACGTCCTCCACTTCAGCAAGCTCACTCTCTTCCAAGCGAAACCTCTTCGTTGTCACGAATATGAACCGTACCGCATCAGGTCTCCGAATAGCCCTCTTCCTCACCCCCTTGTAGGTGGCCCGCAGTTGCGGGCGGACCGTTTGCAGCCACGCTTGGAAGTCTTTCTCTGCAGCTCGGTCTCTGAACCTGCTGCTGACCCTTTCGAACCCCGCAATCTCGTTCCGAGAGACCGCTGACACTCGAGGGCGGACCTCGTATTTCGACTGGATCAGAAAGGTAGTGCCGTCATTCTCAACGAGGGCGTCAATGCCCCCGTCTTTCTTCCCGTCGAGGAACCTAGTACCATCTACGCCCCCAAACCGGGCGAGGATGTACCATTCCACAAACGCCTTTTCGGGCGCGCGTGTCCGATACTGCTGGGAGTTCAAGTGCCTTCGTAACTCCTTCGCGGCTTGTCGGTACTTCTCCAGGGTCCTTTCCGGCATCGTGATTCCCTCCAATCTGAGCAGGCAGCGACACCGCCCGAGAGTTCAGGTTTGTGTCGTGGGCATCTTCCAGGTCCAAGGGCTCGTGGCGTATATTGTGACGCCACCGGCTTGCGACTTCTGGTATCGCCGCTGGCAATATAGCCCACTATTACACCCAAACCCCCGCCAGTTCAAGCCCCCTGCGGCAGGCAGGTCTGCTACGGACGCAGACATCCTAAGGCGATTTCTTCCCCGCCGCGTAGCAGCGCACAGCCCTGAACCTTCGGGGCGCCATAACATACCCATCACCAACTGCTTGTCCTTGCGCTCGAAGGGCCAGGCATCGCGGCGGGCGTCAAGCGGGTAGCCACGGCACTCTTTGGGTGCCGTAGGCCTTTGCTGCGGACCGGGCCTGCCGGGCTCGCGCCGGAGCACCATCGCATATTATCACCGAATAACCAGGGCGGCGCGCCGGGAGGCGATAGCCGGCCGGCGTGTCCTGGTAGGGGTAGGCTTCGCCCTCCTTGCCTATCAGGCACAATCCTTCTGCCGGAACTTCGAATGTGACCGCTTGCAATGCTGGTTGGAAATTACGAGAATCCGGTTATGCGTGGGAAGCGCAGTGCCGCTCTATTGGTGTTGGGTCTCGCTATGGTGCTTGGCGCTTGCACTGAGACGGCCAAGCCAAGGAGTCCCGATAAAGCTGGGGAGCGGCATATTGAAGAAGTGAAGAATTCCCTGCAGCCGGGTTGCTTCGTGAGAGAAGCACTGAGCGTATCTTCGTACCAGGGTAATGGGGTTCGTCAACCTTGGATGGACCGGATGCGCTCCCTTCACGTGAAGATGGCGGTGTACGAAGTACGGGGTTTTTGGCTCGTTCTTTTCGGACGTCCAAATCCAAGGGTGACCCGAAGAATGTACTTCAGCAAATATTGCGGGCCGGGTTCGCAAATCACCGACGCTCCTTGGCTGCGCCGAATTCGACATAGCGGACTTGAATCTGAACTCGCGACAGTGGCGATCTTGCGGGCGGACAAGCCTCGGTCGTTCCTGGACCCGCTTCCGACATGGTGTAGGGGGTGTTACAGCCAAGTTTTCTTCTTCGATGACGAATGGCTGCCGAACGTCCCCACTGGACTCTCGGAATGGGCAAAGACCGTGACTCCGCTCGAGCAAGCAGCCGCAGCCGGGGACTCGATCAGCGTTTCGAATTTGCTTTCGGCGGGAAACGTCAGCAAGCCGCAGCTTGACGAAGCTTTGCTCTACGCACTCGATTCTGCTTCGGTGGACGACACCCAAGTGGTGAGGCTTCTACTCAAAGCCGGAGCCAGACCCGGCAAGAACTGGCGTAAAGATTCTCTGGAAGTACTAGAACGGGCGCGGGAGCAGGGCCCTTCAAAGCAGTAATCTCGCCCAGCGGGCGCCCCGGCCCCGCCGCTATCCTGTAGCGCCGCTCTGCGAGCGGCGTGAGAATTGCTCGACGGGCTCGCCGGTCATCCCGAAGGTTCCGGGCCGGTGCTACATGCGTCGCCGGTCACAGACCGGCGCTACAGCCGGCCGCTAAAGGGCCTCGTCACCAAAGGCGGCGAATGTTCATAGCCGTGGCCACCCTCCTTACTTCCCAACTTGTTGTGGAGCGTCGAACCACCCCGCGGCGCGGTTATAGCGCAGGGCGGCGCTGGCCATGATGAAGGCGGCGACGGCAACGGCCAGCAGGATCAGGGTGCGGATCAGGTATCGAGCGCGTCCGTGTCGCATATTTTCACCTCAGAGAGAAAAACCCTCCTCGTGGATGCGCTGCGGGGGAAGGCCGAGTCGGCCCAAGGCGCGGACGACCTCGCGGGCCATGGCAGGCGGACAGCAGACGTAAGCGCCCCGCGTGCCCGCCGAGGGCGGCGCCAGGTAGCGCGCCAGGACTTCCGCCCCGATG
>JBJKQV010000126.1:0-7283 GCA_046704985.1 Terriglobia bacterium | reverse complement strand
TGGGATTATCTCGGTTTGCAACCGAGATAATCCCAGAGCGGCGGCGAGGAGACGGCCGCCAGAGGCGGAGGCGAGGAAGCCCGCCGCCCCCCCGGCGTTTGTCTCGCGAATTCAGGCTTCATAATTCAGCATTCGTCATTCATAATTCCTCGTCACATGAGCAAGCAATCCCGGCAGGTCACCTACCTCATTCTCTTCCGCATCGCTCGCAGCCTGGCGGCGGGGATGATCGCCTTGACGCTTCCTTACCTGGTGCTGACCTGGCTCCGCTACGGCCCCTTGAAGCTGGGAGTGCTCTACACCACCGGGGCGCTGGCCTCGGCGGGGTTGGGATTGGGTTTCGGCTTTCTGGCCGACACCTGGGGGCGCAAGAAAACGCTCTTTCTGGTGGGCGTGCTGCTGCCCATTAGCTCGCTGCTGGTTTTCTTCTCCGGGCGCTTTCACATCCTGATGCTGGCGAGCGCCCTGGGAGGTTATTCGGCTACCGGGTCGCTGGCCGGAGGCGGGGTGGGCGGAGCCGGGCAGCCCATCCAGAGCGCCGTGGTCGTCGACTTGGTCGAGCCGGGCCGCCGCACGCGCATCTTTTCCCTGCTCACCTTCTTGAGCGGGATATTCGCGGCGGTGGGGGCGCTGCTGGCGCGCTACCTCGGAATCCACGAAACGTTCCTGGTGGCCACGCTGCTGGCGGCGGGCGGCATCGTGTTTCTCATCCCCTTGCGTCCGGCGCACATGCGCGCCAACCCGCGGCGGCTGAAGAGCAAGCTCACCATTGGCAAGTTCACGCTCACCGGCATCCTGAACGGCTTGTCGCAGGGCATGGTGATGCCGTACTTGATTCCATTCTTTGTGCTCGTCTATCACGTGCCCAAGGCGAGCATGGCGGCGTACGCGTTCGGAAGCGGCTCGCTGGCGGCGCTGGCGCTGCTGGCGGCGCCGCACCTTGAGCACCGCCTGGGGTTCGTGCGCAGCATCGCCTCGACGCGCGGGCTGGGCGCGGGCCTGCTCCTGCTGCTGCCGCTCGTGCACCTTCTGCCCCTCGCCCTGGCGATTTATGTTCTCACCCCTTCGCTGAGGGTGGCCGCCGTGCCCGTGCAGCAGGCGGCGCTTTCGGAAATGGTTTCGGGCGACGAGCTGGGCCGCGCCTGGGGCATCAATCAGGTGGCGCGCCTGGCCGCTTCCTCGGGTGGCATCTCGCTGAGCGGCTACCTGTTCGAAATCGAGGCCCTGCCGGTGCCCTTCTTCCTCTACGCGCTGGTGGTGGCCGTCAACATGGGGCTCTACTTCCGCTTCTTTGCCGGCAACCCCGTGGACGCGCGCTGGCGGGAAGGCTAGCGGAGTGGAGTGGAAGACTGACGTTTGTTGTGAAACCTGTGGGTCCGGACGGGTACAATAGGCCGGGAGCGGATCGTTCCCGCCGCGCCGCAGTTGGCCGGCGCCAGGAGGAGCTATGGAAATCTATCGCGGCCAGTCCTTTGAGGGCAAAAGCTTCGTGCTCGAAGAAGTGGCGTTCATCAACTGCAAGCTCACCGACTGCGACCTGTTCTATTCGGGCGGCGACTTCGATTGGACCAACTCCAATTTCGACAACTGCCGCTTCCACTGGCGGGGTGCGGCGAAAAACTGCCTCGCCCTCATGCAGACCATCGGCATGATTCCGCCTCCCATGCCCCCCGGCGCCAAGCCCCTGGGGCAGCAGGTCAATTAGCGCTCCGCGGCGCCTTCGCGGGGAGCGCCGGAGGACCCTCCTCCGGCGCCTCTTCCGCCTCCCGAGGCTGCCTCATCGTCCCGCCCACGCCTCTCTCCGTGCCATCAACACTTCAAGCCGCTGTAATAGTTGCTTAACGTATACCGCGTAAGGTTCCCGCTCGGGCAAGCAAGTCGAGATCATTCGCCGGTACGAGGGCTGCGGATCCGGGTGCGTACGGCCGCCTGCCTCCTGAGCGCTGAGGGCGCATCGCCCCAGCCTCCGGGGCTGGGCGGAACGCTCGTGTCCCGCCCGAGGAGGAGTGTGCCCATCGAGCCGGAACCCGGTCCCAACCACGAGGCGCAGTGAACTACTGAACCGTTTCTTATCCCCCGATTTTAGTAAATCAGCTTCAGGAGGATTCTCGTGCGTATCAGCAAACTTATCTTCTTAGGTCTGATGGTGACCCTGTTGACGCCGGCGGTCTGGGCCGCGCGGGCGGGGCGCATTCGCGGGCAAGTGGTGGATCCTTCCGGGGGCGCGATCAAAGGTGCCACCGTCATGGTGACCAACACCACGACGGGCGCCACCGTTGCCCGGGCGACCAGCGGCGCGGACGGGAAGTATGAGGTTATCGGGTTGCCGGTCCTGGAATATCTGGTGACCGTGGTGAAACCGGGCTTCGAAGCGTATAGCAACGAGGTCACGGTCAAACCCGGCGAAACCACTGTCGTCAACGCCAAGCTGCTGCTCAAAAGTATGGTACAGACCGTGGAGGTGCACGCCACGGCGCCGGGGGCGACGGCCGTCCCCACGCAGTCGGACGTCTTCAAGTCGGATCAAACCCTGCGCGTGCTGACCCGCAAGCAAATCGACGCCGTCGGTCCCGTGGCCGGGGCGGGGCAGATCATGGGCCAGGCCCCCGGGGCCAACGTGGTCAGCTACGGGAACACCGGGGGCACCAAGTCCACCGTGATGCTGAACGGCGTCAACCAGGGCTGGGGAGGCTACGGCGGATACAACTATCCCGGGTCGCTGGGCGTAACCTTGGACGGCATGCCGATTGTGGATGCGGGCAGCGGTTTGTGGCCTTCCGCCTCGCTTCCCCAAACCGGCATGTTCCAGAACGTGAATGTGATTTACGGGCCGGGTGATCCGGTCAACCGCTGGTACACCAACGTGGGCGGCTCCTTCAATTTTGTTCCCATGGAACCGACCGCCAAAATGCACATGGACGGCACGGTGAGTTATGGCAGGTTCAACCAGAAGAACGTCGAGCTCAACCTGTCCACCGGCGACATCCACGGCTGGTCGACGGTGGTTTCGGGCGGCATGGGCAAAGGCGACAGCTTCCGCCAGGCGGCCGACGGCTTCAAGAATCCCTATAAGGACGGGGCGATTTTCGCCAAAACCTCCAAGTCGTTCACCTCGGGGGCGTTTTCGTTCGGCGGCTACTACGCACGCAGCGGCGGCTACCGCGCGCAGATCATTCCCACCGCCGACGTGCCCACCCTCACCGTGGACGGCATCGGCGCCAACGCCCTCGACTACAGCCAGCCTACCTCGGGCTTTTACAGCACCTTGCCCTACGCGAGCTACAACAAGTACGACGTCAACGAGCTGGGCCTGGTCTACGCTAAGGAGACCTTCCTGCTCGACAGCACCACGGTCGCCGAAAACGACACCTGGTACACGCACGAATTCCGCTTTCACGAGCGCAACAACGACGCTTACATTGTCGGCACGCAGCTCCAGGAGTGGAACGATCCCCATCACAATACGATTGGCGACCGGTTCATGATCAGCAAGATGTATCCCTGGAACAAGGTCACGATGGGCGGCTATTTTCTCCATGACCTCTACAACACCCGCAACAACTTCTACAACACCGCCGATGGCGGCAGCGGGCCGCTGCAAATCGCCAACATCGGCGGCAAGATCCGCTCCACCTATTTCAATCAGGACAACTTCGCCGTCTATCTGCAGGACGACATCACGCCCATTTCCCGCGTTCACATTACCCCGGGCGTGCGCTTTGTGCGCTTCTCGACCAGCGCTTACTCCGGCACCCTGCAGGATTTCAGCTTCGCGCCGGGCGTAATCCTGAGCACGCATTGCGTGCTGACGGGCGCCTCCACGAGCGGCAACACCAAGGATCAGGCCTCGGCCTGCGGCTCCCACGCCGCGCGCACGGGCATCGAGCCCTCGATCAACGCCTCGGTGGTTCCCTTCAACTGGCTGACGATCTACGGCGGCTACGCGCGCACCGACCGCTCGCCCTCCCTGGGCGGCGGCGGCGGAATGTTCCAGAGCCTCGACCCCCGCAGCAACTACATCCTCGCCACCGCCGATTACTACCAGGCGGGTTTCAAGGTCCACAAGACACAGCTCGCGTCCATGCGCAACGTGCTGTTCGGCGCCGCCTACTACCACCTCAGCTACGCCAACGAGCAACTGGGCGTGGAGTTGGGCAACGGCAACTACATCAACACCAGCGGCAGCTCCCACTATCAGGGCGTCAACGCCTACTTCGACGTGAACCCCACCACCGGCCTGCACCTCTACACCAATCTGACCGGCGAGGGCGCCACTTACGACCAGTTCTATAGCGGCAGCGAATCGTTCCAGGGACTGCCGGTTTCCTACGTGCCCGCGGAAACCTTGAATACCGGCGGCTACTACGATTTCCAACGCAACGAGCGGACGATCGTCGAGCCCAAGGTCTGGCTGCAATTCGTGGGCTCGCAGCACATCTTCGACAACTGCGGCCTGGCCAACGGCGCCTGCACCACAGCGTTGCCCAGCAGCCTGACCGAGCCTTCTTACGAGACGGTGAATCTCTCCGTCACCGTCCCTTACAAGTTCCTCAGCTTTGAGGTGAACATGCTCAACCTGTTCGACAAGCAATACAACATCTTCGAGTATGTTTCCTCGGGCGGGTACTTTGCAGACCCGAACGGCGGTCCGTCCCCGACCGGCGGTTACGTCTTCGCCTATCCGGGCGCGCCCTTCACGGTCTATGCTTCCGTCGGCTTCCACTTCTAACCGGGTCTTCTCCTGAGCGCAGAACGCCGCGGCCGTGCAGTTTGGCCGCGGCGTTCGTTTTCCTGACCCGCGCCCCGTTGCCTTTGCCGGCGGCGCAGACGCCAAACCTTTCTTCGCCCGCCGGAATTTGGTACCCTGAGCCCTCAACCCGGGGACAATCGTTTTTCAAAAACTTGGAGGGCCCTTATGACACCGAGAAGCTTCCGGCAGATGTCGTTCACTCTCCTGGCGGTGCTCGTCCTGCCGCTGCTGGCCGCGCTGCCCGGCGCGGCGGGCGCGCAGCACCCTGCGGGGCGCGAATGGACGCGCCTCACCGCGACCACCGGCAAGAATATCGAGGAAGCCGTTGCGGCGCGCACCTCCGACGGAACCTTGCACGTGCTCTGGCTGCGCAAGCACGGCGCCAACCTCGACCTGATGCACACCGCCCTCGACCCGCAAGGTCACGTCGCGGGCCCGCCTTCCACGGTCTTGGATAATTGGGCGGGGATCACCAACCCCGCACTGGTGGTCGAGGGCGGCAAGCTGCGCGCGCTTTTCGGCGGGCAGCGCAGCCTCGCGTCCAACGACCCTTACAGCGGCGGCTCGCTCTACACCGCTGTCTCCGGCGATTCGGGCGCCACCTGGACGCTCCAGCCGGGCGCCCACGCCGCTTCGACGAGCGTCTACGCGAGCCCCACCGCCGCCACCGTCTCCAAGGACGGCACGGTGGTCAGCGCCTGGGCCATCTCCTTTGCCCTCGACGCGCACGTCGGGCTCGACCCTCATCAGCACGACCTGATTCTTGACAAGCGCTGCTGCGCTTATCAACCCGCCCTGGCCACGGACGCGCAAAGCGGTCAGGTGGTGCTCGCCTGGTACTCGAACGTGAGCAAGGCCAACGGGCTGTATGCCGAAACCTTGCTGCCCGCGCAGGGGTCTGCCGTTTACGTGCCCGGCTCGGCCACGGAGACCCGCACCGACTCGCTCTCCGCGGACCAGCGCGTGGGCCTGGCGGCGCGGCGGGGCGCGGGGGGAGTTTACGTCGGTTACTGCTCCGGCTATCCCACCTGCCGAACCGTAAACGTGTGGCGCTACGAGGCGGCCGAGCCGATGGTGGTCGAGCACGCCTCGGGAGCGCGCCTGGTCAACCTGACGGCGGGGCCGGAGGGAAGGCTTTGGGTAATGTGGATGCGCAGCGGGCATCTTTACGCCGCGCGCTCCAACCGCGCCGCCACGCGCTTCGGGCGCGCGGTGACAGTGGTTCCGCCGCGCGGCACCAGCTCCATCTGGAAGGTGGGTGGCGAAGGCTCGCTCGGCCCGCTTGACCTGCTGGCCTCGATGAGCGTGGCCTCGCAGGGGCTGGCCACCTGGCACACGCGCGTGCTGCCGCCGCTCTCGCTCAGCGCCCATCCCTCGCACTTCAAGGCCGCCGAGGGCGCCAAGGTGGAGTTCGTGGTCAGCGACGTGGGCGACCCGGTGGCGGGCGCGGAAATTTCCGTCGCCGGACACACCCTCTCGAGCGACGCCCACGGCCGCGCCTTTATGACGTTCCCCAAAGGCGCCAAGCCCGCGACCGTCACCGCCAGGGCTTCGATGAAGGATTATTCCGGCGCCACCGCGCACATCACCTCGACGGCCAAGTGAGCGCGCGGCGCCCGTGCCTGCCAGGAGGCGGTCGCAAATCGATTCTTGAGCTGCCGCCAGGGCACGACTTCAGTCGTGCCGGTAGTGAAGCCCGAAGCCAGTAGGTTTTCTCCGCGTCAGGGCACGACTTTAGTCGTGCCGGTAATGAAGCCCGAAGTCAGTAGGTTTTCTCCGCGTCAGGGCACGACTTTAGTCGTGCCGGTAATGAAGCCGGAAGGGAACGGGCTTTAGCCCCTGGGGTGCCGGATGAGCCCGCAGCGGCTAAAGCCGACGCGGAAGCAACGCTGTTTCGGCACGGTTAAAACCGTGCCCTTATCGCGTCTTTAAAACCGACGCGGAAGCAACGCTGTTTCGGCACGGTTAAAACCGTGCCCTTATCGCGCCTTGCAACGGCAAGGTAGCTTTCCCGCGTCAAGGCACGACTTCAGCCGTGCCCTGACGCGTGTTGCATGTGGTTTTGCTATAGCTTCCAGTCGTGCCGCGTGGCGCGCCCGGCGATCCGGAACTCGCCGGGTTCGGGGTTTGCAGGCGCTTGGATGAAGTAATGGAAGGTCAGGGTTTGGCGGCGGCGCTTGCTGCGCGATGCGCCAGGAAGCGCTTCTGGCATTCGACCGCCGCGGCGCGAATGGAGGCGAACTCCGGATCGCCGCGAAGACCGGCCAAGAGCGGATCGTGGTCGAGGCCGTAAACCTGGCAGTAATTCCCCTGGGCCGCGGATCGCAGCAGCTGCAGAGCCGCGTCCTTCTGCCCCACGTAGGCCATCACCCCGGCAAACACATACTTCGGTTCCGGGTCGCGCCGGGCCACCGCTTCAGCTTCGAACTTTCGGGCAGCCGCTTGCAACTCCGGCGCATGGGGGTTGCTTCTGTAAAGGTTCAAAAGGTTGAGAGTTGCTCCGCCCGCCCAAGCGTTCTGCCCGCTCCTGAAC
>JBJKQV010000125.1:0-4878 GCA_046704985.1 Terriglobia bacterium | reverse complement strand
GACCCATCGCCGCCCTGCGCGACGGCGATACGGTGGCCTTCAACGTGCCGAAGCGCCGCCTGGACGTGGAGATTTCAGAAGAAGAACTGCAGAAGCGCCTGAAAGCCTGGCGCCCACCCGCCCCGCGTTACACCTCGGGGGTCTTCGCCAAGTACGCGGCGCTCGTGTCGTCGGCCGCCGAAGGCGCTGTCACCCGCGTGCCCAAGTAGCGGACGCGGATTCCGCTGCCGTAAATTCCAAAATCAGCGAAGCGCCCGGAGCTACGCCTTGCCTTTGGGAGGCGGCGGCAGCTTCTGGCCGGTGGGAGTTTCGTACTGGAACTGGTCGTTGGTTTCGCGCCGCAGCTCTTCGATGCGAGCGCGCAGTTCCTTGACCAGTTGCGCGTAGCGCGGCTGCCCGTAAAGGTTGTTCAGCTCGTGCGGGTCTTCCTGGAGGTCGTAGAGCTCGAACTCCTCGGGCTCCAGGTAGTAGTGGATGAGCTTGTAGCGCTCGGTGCGGATGCCCCGGTTGGGATAAATCTGCTCGAAGCCCGGATATTCGTAGTACTCGTACAGCCAATCCTTGCGCCACTGGGCGGGCGGCGTGCCTTTGAAAAAAGGCACCAGGCTGCGCCCCTGCATCCATTCCGGAATCTTGACGCCCGCCAACTCCAGAACGGTAGGCGGGATGTCGAGGTCGAGGGCCATCTGCGGCGGCGCGGCGCCGGGCTTGATGAGCGGCGGATAGCGCATCATCAGGGGCACGCGGATGGAAGGCTCGTGCATGAGGCGCTTGTCGTAAAAGCGCCACTCGCCGAGAAAGAAGCCGTGATCGGAAGTCATGATGGCGGCGGTCGAATCCATCTTGCCCTTCTGCTCCAGAGTCTCGAACACCTTCGCCACACAATCGTCAATCACCACCGCGCCCACGTAGTGGTCTTTCACCACCTCTTCCAATGACCGCGGGTCGTCGTCGCCCAGAATGGTGCTGCCAATCTTGTTATCGGCCGTGCGGAAGACGCGCGGCTTGCCGGGATAGCCCTTCAGGTCGTCGTCGAAGGTGGAAGGCTTGGGAATGGGCACGCCGTTGAGCATGTCGAGGTGGCGGCGCGGGCGGTAGAAGGGCGCATGAGGAGCGATGGGAGCCAGGAAGAGGCAGAAGGGTTTGTCGCCCCGCTCCTTCAGCCAGGCGACCGCGTGCTCCGCCAGGATGTCGTCCACGTAGCCGTCGTATTCGCGCGAGGTCACATCCCGCCCGTTATGGCTCTCCAGGATGACGGGATGATAGTAGTTGGCGCTGGCGTCCTCGATGCCGAAATAGTAGTGCCAATTGCGTTCGGAACAGTTGTGGATGTGCGCCTTGCCCACAAAAGCCACCTCGTACCCGGCGGCGCGCAGCAGGTCAGCGATGGTAGGAACGTCGGCGGGCAGCTCGCGGTGGCGGTTGTCGATGCAGCCGCTGGAATGCGAGTAGAGGCCGGTAAGAATGGAGGCGCGCGAGGGCAGGCAGAGCGCGTTGACCACGAAAGCGTTGGGAAAACTCATCCCCTCGTGTTTGATGCGGTCGACGTGGGGGGTGGAGATCAGCTTGTTGCCCGTCGAACTGTACTCGTCGGCGCGCACCCCTTCGCCGATAAAAATGACAAAATTGGGACGGGGCGCGGCCGCCTCGGCCGCCAGGCCCAGGGACGGCAATCCCGCGCGCGCCACGGCCAGCCCACCCAAGGCTCCCGCTCCGGTCTTCAAGAACGTCCGCCGGGATGCCCCCTGGCCGGTTGATTGTTCGCCATTGTTCCGCCCGCTTCGGTCCTTCACCGCGCCCTCCTCATTTTCAACCGCGTTGGGACTGCCCTTAAGAAATATTCAGCTTCCCACCGGCAACCAAGCTTGTCAAACAAATCCTTTCCCGCGGCCCGCGCAGCGGAACGGCGATTTCGCGTCCACGCGAGACCTGCGGGCAGACAAGCGGCGCGTTGACAAAGCCTGCTCCGCATCGCTATAGTCAACCTTGGGCCGCAGGTCCCACTCCCTGCGCGGCTCTTCGGCACGTTTGGACTGCCGGACCTCAGGCCGCTGAGGACCCAAGTCGGAGTCGCATGAATCTTTCCATCTCGCTCACCTTGCTGCGAATCTTTTTTGTGCCGCTGCTGGTGGTGTTGCTGCTCACCAAGGGGGAGAACCTGGATTTATGGGCGGTGGCGGTGTTTTTGCTCGCCGCCGTCACCGACCTGCTGGACGGCTACCTGGCGCGCCGCCGCCGCCAGGTGACCACCCTGGGCACCCTGCTCGACCCGGTGGCCGACAAACTGCTCACCTGCTCGGCGTTCATTTCCCTGGTCGAACTGAAACTGATTCCCGCCTGGATGGTGGTCATCATCGTGGGGCGCGAAATCGCCGTCTCCGGGCTGCGCGCTATCGCTTCGGCGGAAGGGTTCATAATCCGCGCCTCGGAGCTGGGCAAGACCAAGATGGTCCTGCAGGTCTTTGCCATCTCCGCCATCGTGTTGGGGAACCACTACGCCGCTCTGGCGGGCTTCCACCTGGGCATCATCCTGGTGTGGCTGGTGGTGATCTTCGCCCTCATCTCCGCCGCGCAATACACCTGGAACTTCTGGAGAAATCTGGAGAAGCGCGACCGCGACAAGAGCCTGATGCTGCTGCGGACGGAGCGCCAAGCGGGGGAAGAGAAGGAACGGGAAAAAGATGTTGCCGCTCAGTGAAGACGCCCGCGATCTGCTGCTGCGGCTGGCACGGCAAGCGCTCGAGCAGGCGGTGCGCACCGGCCGCTTGCCGCAGATCGATCCTCCCCCCGGCGCCCCCCAGGAACCCTGCGGAGCTTTCGTAACCCTTCACAAGCACGGCCGGCTGCGCGGCTGCGTGGGCTACATCGAATCGGCGCTCCCCCTCTACCAGACCGTGCGCGAGTGCGCGCGCGCCGCAGCGCTTCAGGACCGCCGCTTCGAGCCCGTGGAGCCGGAAGAAGTCGCCGGCCTGGAGATGGAAATCTCCGTCCTCTCGCCGCTCGAGGACATCACTCCCGAGCGGGTGGAAGTCGGCCGCCACGGCTTGTTGGTCTCGCGCGGCTACCTGCGCGGCCTCTTGCTGCCGCAAGTGCCGGTCGAATGGCACTGGGACCGCGAAACCTTCCTGAGCGAAACCTGCCGCAAGGCGGGACTGCCCGCCGACGAGTGGCGGCACGGGGCGCGAATTCAGGCCTTCACCGCGCAGGTTTTTGCCGAGACCTCCTCCACATCCCACCGCGTCGCCTGAGGTAACCTTCCCGGTAATAGACAGCGGACCCTGCGGGTGCTAGCATAGCTGTCTGGGCTCCATGAAAACAGTTTCAGTCCTGTTCCTTGCACTCGGGATCATGCTGCCCCCTGGGCTCTGGCGCGCCGTGGCCAGCGGGGCCGGGCGGGACCTCTGCGAGTGTTCCTGCCGCTGCGCCGCCGGCCACTGCGGCATGAACATGAACGGCCGCCATTGCCCCATGAGCGCCGGCCGGCACGGCGCGCACCGCGTGACGTGCACCTGCTCGATGCAGTCCTCGGGGCCTTCGGACGTGGCGCCTCATCCCTTCGATTTCCACTACACGCCCCCGCGCGCCGAATCGCTGCCGCAGCCCGCGGTCGCCGTCTTCCAGGGCGTCGGGTATGTGCCGTCGGTGCGGCCGGGGCACGCGCGTCCTCTCGAACTCCCTCCCAAACCTCTCGCCTAATTATCTCTGCCGATTGAATCACGCGGCTGAATCCCCGCTGCTGCGGGCAGTGTCTCTTTCCTGCCCCCCACGGGCCGGTTCGGCTGCCTTTGCCTACCAGCGGGCGCCAGGCGTCCGCCGCTTTGCGCGTTTCCCGGAAGGCGCCGGTGTGTCGCGCGCCACGGGAAGCGGTACGCCGAAATTGACTGGGGGTTGAGAGATGTTCAGGAAGAATCGGATGTTGACCGGGCTGCTGGCGATGCTGGTCAGCGCGGCCGCTTCGGCGACCATCTTCGGAAACCTGCGGGGGATCGTTCACGACCCGCAGCACCGGCCCATCGCCGCGGCCCGGGTGACGGTACGCGCCCGCGCCTCGTCGTGGTCGCGAAGCGCGGCGTCGAACTCCAACGGCGAATTCGAGTTCAGCGCGGTGCCGGCCGGCGACTACGTGGTCGAGGTCAAAGCCCCGGGCTTTCAAACCTTCCGGGAAGCGGTCACCGTCACCTCCGGCAGCGCGCCCATCCTGCACTGCCTCCTGGAAGTGCGGGCGCTCAAGCAAAGCGTCGAAGTCTCGGCGGCTCCGCAGGCGCTCAACACCCAGTCCTCGGCCACCCAGACGCTGGTGGGCGCGCAGAAGATCGCGCGCACTCCCGGCGCCGACCGCACCAACAGCCTGGCGATGATCACCGACTACGTCCCCGGCGCCTACATGGTTCACGACCAGCTGCACGTGCGGGGCGGCCATCAGGTGAGCTGGGAAGTGGACGGCGTCCCCGTCCCCAACACCAACATCGCCAGCAACGTGGGCCCGCAGTTCGACCCCAAGGACGTGGACTACGTGGAGATGAAAACCGGCGGCTACTCGGCCGAGTACGGCAACCGCACCTACGGAGTCTTCAACGTCATCCCGCGCACCGGGTTCGAGTTCGCCAAATCCGGCGAGCTGGTGGCCAGCTACGGCAACTTTAACCAGACGAACGATCAGATCAATTTCGGCAACCACACGGAGCGCTTCGCTTACTACGCCAGCGTGAACGCCAACCGCTCCGGCCTGGGACTGGAGACGCCCGCCAGCCCGGTGATCCACGACATGGAAAGCGGCGTGGGCGGATTCGGCTCGCTGGTCTTCAACGCCACGCCGCGCGACCAGTTGCGCCTGGTGGGTTCGCTGCGCAAAGACCACTACCAGATTCCCAACACCCC
>JBJKQV010000124.1:0-9264 GCA_046704985.1 Terriglobia bacterium | reverse complement strand
CCGACTGCCGCGCTATTACTTCCACCTGGCGCGCGAGCGCAAGGCGCTCGCCAAGGGCGGCACCAGCTTCACGCCCGCCACCACGCTGGTGGTGAGCCTGCACGCCGCCTTGCAGTACATCCGCACGGTGGGGCGCGAGAACCTCATCGCCAATGCCGCCTTGCTGGCCGAAGGGGCGCGGGCCGCGGCCGCGGCGCGGGGGGTCAAGCTCTTCGCGACCGCCTCGCCCGCCAACGCCCTGACCGCCATCGTTGCGCCCCAAGGCCTCGACTCGGGCGCCATCGCCAAGGAACTGCGCAGCCGCTTCGGCGCCGTCATCGCTAACGGACAGGGTTCCATGAAGGGCAAGATCTTTCGCCTTGCCCACCTCGGCTACTACGACGCTCCCGACTTGTTCGCAATCCTGGCGGCGCTGGAGATCGTTCTCGACCGCCTCGGCCACAAGGTTGAGCTGGGCAGCGGGGTGCGCGCTGCGCAGAAAGTTTACCTGCAGCAGGCGCCCTAAAGCGCCAAAGGCCGCTAAGACCCGCTCTACTAAATACTAATATTGTAGTTTAAATGGACCATGAAAAAGCCTATAACAGTAGTTGTATCGGATCCCCTGGCAGAGCGGGCGATTGAGCTCCTCGAGAAGGAGAAGTCATTCCGCGTCGTTAACTTGCCAAAGGCGCAGGGCGCCAAGCTGGCCCAAGAGCTCGGCGATGCAGACGCCCTCCTGGTGCGCAGCGCCACCAAGGTTACTGCCGAGCTTCTGGAAGGCGCCCCGCGCCTGCGCGCCATCGGCCGGGCAGGGGTGGGCGTGGACAACGTGGACCTGGACGCCGCCACGCGCCGCGGCATCGTGGTGATGAACACTCCGGGGGGCAACTCGACGGCGGTGGCCGAGCACACCCTGGGGCTGTTGCTGGCGCTGGCCCGCCGCTTGCCGCAGGCCGACGCCTCGCTCAAGCAAGGCCGCTGGGAGAAGAAGAAGCTGAAGGGCATCGAGCTGCGCGGCAAGACCCTGGGCCTGGTGGGCCTGGGAAAGGTGGGCACGGAGGTCGCGCGCCTGGCGCGCGCCCTGGGCATGGAAGTGATTGCCTACGACCCTTACGTTTCGGCGCTGGCGGCGCGCGAGCAGCAAGTGCGCCTGGGCAAGCTCGAAGAGGTTTTGAAGCAGAGCGATTTCCTGAGCCTGCACTCGGCGGCGACGCCCGAGACGGTGGGCCTGATCAACGCCCGGACGCTCGCCGAGACCAAGCGCGGCGTGCGCCTGGTGAACTGCGCGCGCGGCGAGCTGGTGGAAGAAGCGGCGCTGCTCGCGGCGCTCGAATCGGGCCAGGTGGCGGGCGCCGCCCTGGACGTCTTCGAGGCCGAGCCACCGCGCGCCCCCGTCAATCCGCGCCTGGCCTCGCACCCCAACGTGGTGGTCACCCCGCACATCGCCGGCTCGACCGAGGAGGCGCAGGAGACGGTGGGCATCCGCATCGCCGAGCAGGTGCGCGACTACATGCTGACCGGCGTGGCGCGCAACGCCGTCAATATGCCTTCCATTTCCGCCGAGGAGTACCGCAAGCTCCAGCCTTACGTCGAGCTGGGCGAGAAGCTGGGCGGATTTCTGGCGCAGCTCGAGGGCGAGCGCCTGGAGGAAGTGCGCATCAGCTACGACGGCGGGCTGGCGGAGCTGAACACCCACCTGGTGAAAAACGCCGTGCTCAAGGGGATCTTGAACCGCACGCTTTCCGAGCCCGCCAACCTGATCAACGCCGGCGCGCTGGCGCAGGCGCGCGGCCTGGAAGTGGAGGAGCTGCACAGCGCGCGCCGCGCGGGATTTTCAAACTCCCTGGGCATCTCGCTGCGCGCCGGGTCGGGAACCACCTCGGCGCTGGGCGTGGTGAGCGTGCGCGGCGAGCTGCGCATCCTGGGCATCGACGACCTGGATATTGACGCTCCTCTGAAGGGCTACATCTTGTTTATGCGCAACCAGGACGTGCCGGGCGTCATCGGGCGCGTGGGCACGATTCTGGGCGCCGCCGGGGTGAACATCGCCAGCTTCGCCCTGGGGCGCAAGACCGACTCGCCGGGTGGCGACGCCCTGGCGCTCGTCAACGTCGATTCCCCCATCCCCGAAGCGGCGCTCAAGGAATTGCAGACTCTTCCCGCCGTGCGCACGGTGCGGGTCGTCGAAGTCTGAGGCTATCGCCCCCGCTCTGTTGTTGCCGGCGCCGACTTCCTGCTCCCACCATGCGCCCATTGCGGTGCAAGGACCCGTAGCGCTGGGCCTGCCTACCGCAGGCTGGCTTTAGCTCAGCATGCTGCCCTAAAGAGCAGCGCTACGGAGGCGCGCGGCGCGCGCCGCGTCGCACCGGGCGGCTTGCCAAACGCCCAACCCCGCGCCAAGATTAAACGTGGCGAACCGGCCCATGATCTCCGACAAAATAAAAAAGACGCGGCGCAAGTTTCTGGGCGGAGTGCTGGCGGCGCCGCTGGCGGGCCTGCTGGGCCCGGCAGGCGGGCGGCTGTGGGCGCTCGGGCAGGGGCCCGGAGAAGCCGAGTTCGAGAACCCGCAGATCATCCGTTACGACGCCCACTGCTTCACCCAGCATCGCCAGGACAAGCTGATTTACGGCGCCTCGTTGCACTACCCGCGCTGCCCGCAGCCGCTTTGGCCCGACCGCCTGAGGAAGCTCAAGCTCGCCGGCTACAACACCTTCTCCACTCACGTCTTCTGGAACTACCACGAGCCGGTGGAAGGGCGCGCGGACCTGAGCGAGTTTGAAGCCTTCATCGCCGCCGTCAAGCAGGCGGGCTTCTGGATGATCGCGCGCCCGGGGCCTTTCGTCTGCGCCGAGTGGGACGCGGGGGGCTTTCCGCACTGGGTGATCGCCAGAAATTTTCCGCTGCGCTCCGCCCACCCGCAGAGCCTGGCCGCCTCGCGCTACTGGTACGGTGAGGTGATGCCGGTGATCGTCCGCCACCAGATCACGCGCGGCGGGCCCATCATCACCGTGCAGCTTGAAAACGAGTACGACTACTGGCACGGCCTCGCCGACTCGGACAAGCTCGACTACGTGCGCGCCCTGGCGGAAGCGGCCTGGGGCGCGGGGCTGAACGTGCCGCTCGTCACCTCGTGGACGCGCCAGGCGCGCGAGAACGCCGACCCGGCGATGGCGCGCATCATGGACACCTGCGACTTCTATCCGCGCTGGAAAATCGCCGCGCAGGTTCCCCCGTCGCTCGCCGCGCTGCGCCGCCAGGAGCCGAACTCGCCCCTCGGCATCTCGGAGCTGCAGGGCGGCTGGTTCGCCGAGCTGGGCGGAAAGCTGGCCGTCAACCAGGAAGGTTTGAGCGCCGCGCAGTACAACGCGCTGGCCAAGACCGCCCTCGAGCAGGGCGTCACCTACTGCAACACCTATATGGGCTTCGGCGGCACGAACTTCCAGTGGGCGGCTAAGAAGAAAACCACCACCTACGACTACGCGGCGCCGCTCGGCGAGCCGGGCGGGATGCGGGAAAAATTCTACGCGGCGCGCGGCGTGGGCGCTTCGCTCAAACTGCTGGGCGCGACCCTGGCGCGCGCCGACGCCTCGCCCGGCCCGCTGGGCTCGACCAACCCCGCGGTGAGCCTCGGGGTGCGCGTGCAGGACAAGAGCGGCGCGTTCTTCCTGCGCGAAAACGCCGGCGCCGGGCAGCGCTTCAAGGTGCACTTTCCCGATCCTCACAGCCCCACCCACCGGCAAATCAAGATTCCGCGCGAAGGTGAGTTGGAAATCGGCGCGCGCGAGATGAAGATGCTTCCCGTGCAGCTCACGATCCAGGGCGGCACGCTGCGTTACTCGACCGCCGAGGTGCTGGAGACCGGGTGGCTCTCCGACCTCCCCTACGTGATCCTCTACGACCAGCCGGGGCGGCTGGTGGAGCTGGGCCTGGCCTCCAGCGACGAGCCGCACGTGAAGGGCGAAACCGTCTACCAGTACTGGGACCCCGAGTACGAGTCGGTGGTGATCGGCGTGCGCGTCGAGAAGGCGGAAAAGTTTCTGCTCCTCAACGACCGGCTGCGAATCTTCCTGCTGCCGCGCGAGCGCGCGCTGCGCACCTGGTCGACGGAATTCCCGCCCCAGGTGGCGCCCATCCTGAGCGTTGACATCACTCCCAACAGCCCTCCCATCATGGTGCCGTGGATGACCGACGCGGCGCTTCCGGCGGGCAGCGGCTCGCACAAGAACCGCTACTGGGCGGACCTCGACTTCGCGCCCGGCGCGCACGACGTGCTGACCTTCCTGCCGCCCCTGCCCGACAAGTGCAGCGTGGACGGCGCCGCCGTCGATTTCCATTACGACCGCCACCAGGCCACCGCGCGCTTCGCCTTCACCACCCCGCCGCTGCCCGTCCAGCCCGTGGAGCTCAACGACCTGCGCTTTTGGGTGGAGCGCCCGGGTCCGCCGACGGGCGGGCGCGGCGCCGCGGTCGTGACCTCGCCCGCCCGCCCCCTGGAAGAATTGGGAACGATCCCTTACGGCTACGTGATCTATTCCGCTTCCTTCCCGTACCACGGCGAGGCGCGAATGTTTGTTTCCACCTTCGCCGACGATGCCAAGAAGGTTTTTTTGAACGGCAAAGCGGTCGCCGACGCGTCGAACACCAAGATGCAGAGCGACTTTGCCCTGGCGCCCTACGCCGCGAGCGGCGAAAACCGCGTGGAGATTTTCTACGAGCTCTTCGGCAGCCCCAGCTTCGGCGAAAACATCGGCGAGCTGAAGGGAGTCCAGTCGGTGCGCCTGGGCGCCGACGCCGCTTCGGCCGCGCCGCTCAATCCCTGGCAAATCCAGCTTCGCCCCGCCGCCTGGCGCGGCTCGTCACTCGATTCGGAATTTTCCGCCGGCGGATGGCAGCAGTACTCGCCGGGCGGCGAGAGTTCCGCCCAACTCGTTCCCGCCATCACCTGGTGCCGCGCCGAGTTCCAGCTTCCCGCCGCGCCCGGCGGCTGGTGGGTCCCCTGGAAGCTCGTTTTCGGCGCCGAACGCGACGCGGTGCTCTACCTCAACGGGCGTTTTCTGGGGCGTTACGTTACCGAAGGCCCGCAAAAGGATTTCTACATCCCCGAAACCTTCCTCAATCCCTCCGGCAAGAAGAACCTGCTCGTCTGCGGCCTCGCCTACGCGGCCGACGCGGGCGCGATCCGCGCGCTGCGCCTCGCGCCCTACGCGGAATTTGCCACCCACCGCACGCGCCTCGAGTTTGCGTGGTAGCGGCGCGCCTCTCTGCTGCGGCTTGTCTTGGGGCGAAAAGAATGTTGAAATAGGCTTCGTACCACGACACTAGAGGCCGGGGGGGCCTGTCCGTCCTCGGACGGGCAGCGGCAGGGAGGAAAGCAGCATGGTCAGCCGTGGGAGGCCGCCGCGCCTCTCGTTTGCCGCCCGCGCTTCGGCGCGCCGGGTGATTCGTCTGGGGCTCATCGGTTTCGGAACCGTGGGCACCGGCACCGTCCAAGTCCTGCTCGACCACCAACGCGAAATCGAGCGCCGCCTGGGTTTCCAGATGGAGCTCAAGACCATCTGCTCGCGCTCCATCCACCGCGGGCGCATTTCGTGGCTGGGGCGTCCGGTGCGCGTCACCCGCGACTGGCGGCAGGTGGTCAGCGACCCGGATCTGGACGTCGTTATCGAGTTGGTGGACGAGCTGCGCGCCGCGCGCGGCATTGCCTTCGCCGCGCTCGCTCACGGCAAGCACCTGGTGACCGCCAACAAGCAACTGGTGGCCGAGCACGGCGCGGAGCTCGCCGCGCGCGCCGGCGCCGCCCGCCTGAGCCTGGGCATCGAAGCCTGCGTGGCCGGCGGCACGCCCGTCCTGCACGCCATCCGCGAAGGTTTGGCGGGCGAGGATTTTACGGCCCTTTACGGCATCCTGAATGGCACCACCAACTACATCCTCACCGAAATGGAGAGCCGCGGGTGCACGTTTGCCGAGGCGCTGGCGGAAGCGCAGAAGCACGGCTACGCCGAGTCCGACCCCACGCTGGACATTCGCGGCCACGACGCGCGCTACAAGATCGCCATCCTCACCATGCTTTCCTTCGGCCAGGCGGTGCGCGTCGCCGACATTCCCGCCGAGGGCATCGAGCGCGTTCAGCGCATCGACTTCATTTACGCCCGCCACCTGGCCCACACCCTGCGCCTGATCGCCCTGGCGCGCAAACGTCGCGACGGGCGCGTGGAAGCTTTCGTGCGCCCCATGATGGTTCCCGCCGACGCGCCTCTGGCCGCCGTGCGCGGCGCCGCCAACGGCGTGCTGCTGGTGGGGAGCAAGGGCGGCAACACCTTGATCACCGGCCGCGGGGCGGGAGGCGGACCCACGGGCGTGGCGGTGCTTTCCGACGTGGTGGAAATTGCCCGCGCGCTGGCGGCCGGGGGCGGCAGCACCACTCCTCTCGGCTACACGCGCTGGCGCCCGGCGCGCCCCGCGCCGCCCGACAACCAGCCGGTGCGCGCCTACTTGCGCATGGTAGTGCGCGACCGCCCGGGCATCATCGCGCGGGTGGGCGCGATTCTGGCCCGCCACGGCATCAACATCGATTCGGTGTTGCAGGAGCCCGGGCAGCCCAAAGAGCGCCGCCCGTTCGTCATGACCCTGGAGCCGGCGCGCGGCGACCCGCTGCGGCGCGCCTTGCGCGACATGGCGCGACTCTCTTTCCTGGTCGAGCCGCCTTTCCTGGTGCCTTTCGCTGATTTGCCGCCCGCCAGCTAGAGGCGGTTGCAAAACCTCTTTTGATTTGCCCTCCAGGCGCGGTTTGAACCGTGCCGATCCCGGCGCCCTCACCCACCGCTGCGCGGTCCCCCCTCTCTCCTGGCGGGGAGAGGGAATAGAGATAAGCCAGTATTCTGTCCCCCCTCGCCCCGTCGGCTGACGGGGCGAGGGGACGGGGGTGAGGGGTTTTGCAAAAGCTTCTAGGGACTGGGAGTTTCGCTTTCCGTACTCACCTGGAAGTTGAAGGGCGTCTGCGCGGTGATGCGCGAGCCGGCGGGAGGCGTCTGCGCCACGATGGTGCCGGGCGCGGCCGAAATCGAGGGCAGGGGAACCACCTGGGCCACCTGGAAGCCCGCCGCTTCCAGTTCCTGGCGCACCGCGGCGAGCGGCCGGCCGCGGAAGTTGGGGCATTCGTAAGCGGGAACGGGCGGCCCCAGCGAAATCAGAAAATCCACCGCCGGGCTGCGCACGGTGCGCGACTGCGGCAGCGGGTCCTGCGCCAGCACTTGGTTGGGGCCGGTGGCGGGGCTGTAAACGGAGGCCACGTCGCCCACCCCCAGCCCGCGCTGCACGGCCATGATGCGCGCCGCGCGCAGGCTCGAGCCCACGAGGTCGGGCACGTTCACTTCCTGCGGACCCAGGCTCACCAGCACGTGCACGTGCTGACCCGTCTTCATGTGCGTGCCGGCCGAGGGCACTTGCGAAACGATCTGGCCGCTCGAGTACTGGCTGCTGTAAACCTTGTCTTCCACCTTTAGCGACAGCCCGCGCTCGCTGAGCTGGCGCTGGGCGGTTACGACCGCTGTCCCCACCAGGTCGGGAACCGCGGCCTGGCGGCCGCGAATCGTCAGGCGGATGGTGGTGATCATGCTCAGCAGCCCCGCGGCCGCCAGCACCGTGAGCACCAGGAAGACCTTGAACAACGACCGGATTCGACTGCGCAGACTCATGCCTGCGGAAATCATGACGGAGACGGAGAGATTTATCAAGCCTCGCGCCGCTCAGTGCCGCTTAGTGCCGCCAAGTTCCGACCCTCTTGACCTGCCGCACAAATTCCCGTAGCGTGGCCTGTTGGTTCCAAGGCGCGGGCTGCGCCGCACGCCGGGCCTTCATCTCACCCCAAGGGGCGGCGGCGGACGCCCGCCCTGGTGCTTATGGCTTCCACTCCTTCCCGCGTCGAGTTGTTCATCACCTGCCTGGGCGACCAGTTCTTTCCCGGCGTGGGCGAGAGCGTGGTCAAGGTGCTGCGCCGGCTGGGCGTCGAGGTGACGTTCAACCCCGCGCAGACTTGCTGCGGCCAGCCGGCTTTCAACACCGGCTACACCGACGAGGCGCGGCAAGTCGCGGCGCGTGTGCTGGACCTCTACCGCGACGCCGAATACGTGGTGGCGCCCTCGGGATCCTGCACCTCCATGGTGCGCGTGTTTTACCCTGAGCTTTTCGCCGGCGACCCGGCGCGCCTCCGCCAGGCGGAAGACCTGCGCGGCCGCTTCTTCGAGTTCTCGGAGTTTCTGGTGAAAGTGCTGAAGGTCGAAGACGTGGGCGCGAGCTTCCCGCACCGCGTCACCTATCACGATGCTTGCCACCTGCTGCGCGAGCTCAAGATCGAAAGCGAGCCGCGGCGGCTGCTGGGCGCGGTGCGCGGGCTGGAACTGGTGGAGATGGGCGATGAGAAGCTTTGCTGCGGTTTCGGCGGAACCTTCGCGGTGAAATTTCCGGAAGTCTCCGTGCCCATGGGCGAGGACAAGCTGCGCGCCGCGAGCGCGACGGGCGCCGAGTTCCTGGTGGCCAACGACGCCGGATGCCTGATGCACCTGGCGGGCATCCTGCACCGCCAGCAGGCGCCCCTGCGCACGATGCACCTGGCGGAGGTGCTGGCCAAGCAAGAAAAAGAAGGGTAAAGGATAAAGGGTAAAGGGTGAAGAAGGAAGATTGAAGGAGAAAGGGTAAGGACTCGCACCCGAAGGCGGCCCCACCGCGCGGAGCATTTTTTACCCTTTAGCCTTTACCCTTTCCCGTTTTTGCTTATGAGCTCATCCGAAGTCAGCAGTGACCGGATCCACGAGCAAGGCCGGCGGGTGATCGCCGACGCGCACCTGGCGGAGGCCTATCGTTCCTCGGCGTTGCGTCTCTATCACCATCGCCTGGAGGCGGCGGGCGAGGTGCCGGGTTTCGAGCGCCTGCGCGACCGCGCCCGCGAGCTGAAGCGCCAGGTGATCGAGCACTTGGATTTCTACCTCGAGCAGTTTGCTTCCCAGGCTGAGCGGCGCGGCGTGCACGTGCACTGGGCGCGCACGGGCGAAGAAGCCTCGGCGGCGGTGGTCGAAATCGTCCGCCGCGCGGGGGCGCGCGAGGTGGTGAAGGCCAAGAGCATGTTGAGCGAAGAGATTGAGCTCAACCGCGCGCTGGAAGCGGCGGGGGTGCGCGCGCTGGAATCCGACCTGGGCGAGTTCATCTTGCAGTTGGCCGGCGAGCGCCCCGCGCACATCGTCGCCCCGGCTATTCACAAAACCCGCCAGGACGTTTCCGAGCTTTTCACGG
>JBJKQV010000123.1:0-8775 GCA_046704985.1 Terriglobia bacterium | reverse complement strand
AGAAAGTGACGGACCCGCTGGAAATCGGAAAGTACAGGATCCTGGCGACCCCGGGGTTGGTAATCAACGAAAAGGTTGTGTGCGCGGGGCGCATCCCCAGCGTGGCGGAAGTCGGCGCGTGGGTCGCGAATGCCTTAGTGTGAAGAAACGAGGCGGGCCACTACCGTCGCCTTATTCCGTCCTGGTTTGGGAGCGGCTTTGGCGACGGTGGTTGGCGTGCTTGTTGAGGTACCCGTGATGCTTTCTGTCTGCAGCGTCTGCAACCGCACGCGCGACTCGTTCCTCCCTGGCCCTGCCGACTTGGGAGAACCAGTGTCGTCTGAATTTGCCCGATGGATTTCTTTCAATAGACGGAACAATCTGCCTTCAGAAAGAGGAGGTTTTAATGAGATGGTGAATCCAAAAGACTATTTTGAGGACGGACTGAAACTCCATGGTCACAAGTGTCCGGCTATGCCGCTGGGGTTGAGGGCCGGCGCTGCCGCCATGAACAAGCTGGGCGTAGGCCGTACCGGTGACAGCGAGTGGCTTGCTCTGGTGGAGTTGGGCGAGCAGCATTGCGCCACTTGTTTCGCCGATGGCATCCAGATGATAACCGGCTGCACCTTCGGCAAAGGCAATATCCGGAAACTCGACTACGGAAAGTGGGGCGTGACGCTGATTGACAAGAAGCGCGGCAAAGCTGTACGCGTAGTTCCGCGCGCCCAGACCATGCAGGCCAATAAGCAGACCGAGTTCTTCCAGAAGTACCGCATGAAGGGCGTTCCGCCCACAAAGGTCCCTCAGGATGTGGTCGAACCGCTTGTCGAGAAGGTCCTCAATACCCCCGAGGAGCAGTTGCTCGACGTCGGCGAAGTCTTCGACTACGCCTACCAGGAGCCGCCCCAATCTTTCAACTCCTTCGTTTGCGAAGAATGCGGCGAGATGGTGGTTGAGGAGTACGGGCGCATTAGGCAGGGCAAGAAGGTGTGCATTCCCTGTGCCAGGAAGGCATAACTCTCGATGAGCGGTCTGCTGTTTCTACTCTTCTATTTGGTGATGACGGCCGTTGCGACCCTATTCTCAGCCCTCGGCCAGGGCGGAGGTGTGCTCTACACTCCCGTCCAGCTTTTCTTCGGTATCGACTTCCACACCGCCGCCACCACCAGTCTTTTTCTCATCATCGTAGTGTCGCTCTCCTCCACCCAGGTCTTCCGCAAGGCAGGCTTGGTGGACTGGCCCTTGGCTCTCACGCTGGAAAGCGTGACGACCCTGGGAGCATTCCTTGGCGGGCTTCTCTCCGGCCGTTTCTCCGGCCACGCGCTCACTTACCTGTTTGCGGCGGTCATCGCCATCGCGGCCTTGTTCATGGTCCGTAGATTCCGGCTGGAAACGGCCTGCGAAGGAGTGGCGAGCGATTTCTTTCATTGGGCGCGACATGTCGGCAAGGAATCCTACTGCATCAACCTGGCCTTGGCGCTGCCTGTATCCTTCGTTGCGGGAGTCGTGAGCGGGCTCATCGGCGTTTCCGGAGGCATCCTCAAGGTGCCAATGATGGTGCTGCTATTCGGTGTGCCGATGAGCATTGCCGTGGGCAGTTCGGCCTTCATGGTGGGGCTCACGGCCATCGGGGGATTTGCCGGCCACGTTGCCGCTGGGCAGTTCGATTGGAAGGTGGCTCTGGCTCTGGCCCCGGGTGTTTTTCTGGGCGCTCAGATCGGTGCCCGCCGGGGGGTAAAGGTCGACAAAGAACAGATGAAGCGCTATTTCGGCTACTTTCTGCTCGCCCTCGCCGCCTTGCTTGCGATTCGCACTGTGCTCAAATAGCTTCTGGGTTCAAATGCAATTTGCCCAGCGTCAACACATCCGGCTCCTGGCGATGATGCTCTGTGGCCTTTTGATACCGGTTTCCGTAAAGAGCCAGCAACGCGAGGTACCCGGTCTATCGACCGGGCACATTGCCAAGAAATTCGACTTCAGCAGTTACTTCCAGTTGCGCTTTACCGGCAACGAAAACTCTCCCAACCTTTTCGCACTGCGGCGGTTCAAGCTGGTCTTCCATGGCAACCTGACGCCCCACGTGCAGTATTACGTCCAAGGCATCTTCCTGGACGGGAACGGCACCAGTGTCGATGGGCACGTCCACTTGCAGGAAGCCTGGGTGAAGCTTACGCGCTGGAATCATGCCCATCTGACCATCGGTCAGTTCAAACCTCCATTTGGGATGGAACGGTTCACCCCGGATTGGGAGATCTTCACAATCGAACGCAGCCAAGCCACCAAACGTCTTGTGCCGAACGGCCAGATGGGGGATTCGTTCGCGCGCGGTCGCGGCGTCCAAGTGGATGGCTGGCTCGACCACCAGCGCTCTTACTACGCGGTGGGCGTGTTTGACGGCAATGCCGCGAACCAGCCCTTTCATGGCAATGGCCCGCTGGTGGCCGGGCGCGTCGTCAGGGTTCTCTATCAGACCCCGGCAGGCAGCGCGCGGCCAGCGCACGTCACGCTGGGCGGAGCGGTCTCCACCCGCCGTGATCACAATCAGGACTTTGCCGGCGCCTTGCCGGGAACCTCTGCGTTCGGATACATGCACTTCTCGGGGAACGACACACGCCTGAACCTTGAAGCCTCCGCCGATTATGGTCCGGCAAGCTTCCGGGGCGAATATTTCTACGTCTGGTTCCTACCAAATCTTGCCCCACTGCCCGAGGTGCAGGCCGATGGCTTCTACACCCAGTCGGCCTGGCGGTTTCTGCGCGTATTGCAGGCGGTCGCCCAGTACGAGGCTTTCAATCCACAGCTCGGTGCATCAAACAGTGAAAAGCTCCACTGGACTACGCTGGGTCTCAACTGGTACCTGCGCGACAACCGCGTGCGTCTGAGCAGTAACTACGTCTTCAAACGCGGGGCTCCGGCCACCGCTCCGAACAACGCGCTGCTCATACAATTCCAGTTCTTCCTCCATTAAACGTCAACCCCCTCTGGAAATTTCGCAGCCCGCTGTCACCATTGCTCTTGCCAATAGACATGCGACGAACGACGTTGGCACCAGGGCCTAGGAAAGCGACAAGGGAAGCTCACCAGGGGAACTCCAGCATACCTTTCTGGAAAGTGAGTCCCCCTTTTGGGGACCCGGATTGGGTTGTTATGGTTGGAACAGATTGGAACTTGATCGTCGGAGAGTTTCGCATAAAGTCTGCAACTTCCGTGCACGTTATAGCAAATATGGTGGATGTCGTTGGGGCACCATCTCGCGCCTTAGGCGCGCAGACCTGGAAGGCCTGCGCCGGCCGCGATTCCTGACTCTGCGCCTTCCCGACTTTTGTCGGGGCACGGCGTCCGTCAGCCGACGGATGCCCCTACCATCGGCATACCCGGCGGTACAGCCCCAAGGCCCGCCAAATCTCCTTGCCTTGCAAAGCTTCCGCTGATATAGTCTATTCGTCTAGAGGAATAGACATGAAGAGATCGCGCAACAAGCTGGAGCGGTACACGAAGGGCCTGGCGGACCCGACGCGCCTGCGCATCCTGAACCTGCTCACCCATGGGGAGCTGTGCGGGTGCGACATCGAGCGCGTGCTGGGCACGCGCCAGCCCAACGTCTCGCGCCACCTCATCTATCTCAGGCACGCCGGCCTGGTGCTCGACCGCCGCGACGGCTTTCGGGTGTTCTACCGCCTGGCGCCGGCGGAGAGCGAAACCCTGGCCGGATTGTTTCAGTTTCTGGCTGCGGCGTTTCGCCGCGACGCGGGGTTTCGCCGCGACCTGCAACGCCTGAAAGCGGCCATCAGGCACGGCGCCTGCCGCGGGATGCCGCGCCCGGGGCGCGGGCGAACATAGCTCGCCGCTACAGCGCCGTCTTCCTGTAGCGCCGCTCTATGAGCGGCGAAAGGCGCGGGATATATGAGTCGCGCCGCTCCCTGCTTGCGGCAGGCAGGTGTCAGCGGCGAAAGGCGCGGGATATATGAGTCGCGCCGCTCCCTGCCTGTGGCAGGCAGGTGCGAGCGGCGGCCGCCGGTCATAGACCGGCGCTACAGCAAGAGGAGAACCGTTCATGGCATCGAGCGTAGCTCAACGCCTTTCGTTTCTGGATCGCTATCTCACCCTCTGGATTTTCCTGGCCATGGGCTTGGGAGTCGGGGCGGGATACGCCATCCCCGGGGTGGGGACCTTCGTCGACAGTTTTCAGGTCGGCACCACCAACATCCCCATCGCCATCGGGTTGATTTTGATGATGTATCCGCCGCTCGCCAAGGTGCGGTACGAAGAGCTGGGAGACGTGTTCCGCAACTGGAAGGTCCTGGGACTTTCCCTGGTGCAGAACTGGGTGGTGGGGCCGATTCTGATGTTCGCTCTGGCCATCGTTTTCCTGCGGCACTACCCCGAGTATATGGTGGGGCTCATCATGATCGGCCTGGCGCGCTGCATCGCCATGGTCATCGTGTGGAACGAGCTGGCCGCCGGCGACAGCGACTACGCCGCCGGCCTGGTCGCCTTCAACAGCATCTTCCAGGTGCTTTTCTACAGCCTCTACGCCTATATTTTTATCAGCGTGCTGCCTCCCTTCTTCGGCCTGCAAAGCCACGTGGTGGAGGTCAGCATGGGTCAGATCGCCAAGAGCGTGTTCAACTACCTGGGCATTCCCTTCCTGGCGGGCATGATCACGCGCTTCGCGCTGGTCAGGACCAAGGGCAAGACCTGGTACGAGAAGAGCTTTATCCCCAGGATCAGCCCGCTGACGCTGGTGGCGCTGCTCTTTACGATCGTGGTGATGTTCAGCCTCAAGGGCAATCTGATCGTGCAGATTCCCCTCGACGTGCTGCGCATCGCCGTCCCCCTGCTCCTGTACTTCGTCATCATGTTTCTGGTAAGTTTCTGGATGAGCCATCGCATCGGCGCCGATTACCCCAAGACGGCGACGCTGTCGTTTACCGCGGCCAGCAACAATTTTGAGCTGGCCATCGCCGTCGCGGTGGCGGTCTTCGGCATCCAGTCGGGCGTCGCCTTTGCGGCGGTCATAGGACCCCTGGTCGAGGTGCCGGTGCTGATCAGCCTGGTCAACGTGGCGCTATACTTCCGGCGCCGCTGGACCTGGGTTGAGTCTGGTGCCGGGAAACCCCAGCTCGGCGTGACGCCTGCGCGTCCTTGACCGGCGTGCGAGCGTTTGATAACGGAAGTCTCGGTTCCCGGCGCGCGGCGGCAATAGAGGGCTCGCCGAGCAGATAGGAGGCAGCGCCGCGGGGTAGACATTTTGTCACCCTGACGGTTCGCTCCGGTTCGGGCGCGCTCGGCTCTTCACGCTCTGGAGCGCTTCGTATCATGAAAGTTCTGATCCTTTGCACGGGCAATTCGGCGCGCAGCCAGATGGCCGAGGGTCTGCTGCGCGTGCTGGCGGGCGGCGGCATCGAGGTTCACAGCGCCGGCACGCGGCCCTCTCAGGTCAATCCCCTCGCCGTCGAGGCCATGGGCGAACTGGGCATCGACATCACCGCCCAGCGCTCCAAATCCGTCGAAGAGTTCGCCGGCCAGCAATTCGACCTGGTGATTACAGTGTGCGACAACGCGCGCGCCGCTTGTCCGGTCTTCCCCGGCGCGCCGCGGAAGATTCACTGGGGCTATCCCGACCCTGCCGCGGTGGAAGGCACGCACGAGGAAAAGCTCCAGGCCTTCCGCGCCGTCCGCGACGACCTGAAAGCCAAACTCGTCGAGCTGGCCTCCCTCCGGCCCGCCTGAGTCCGCTCGCCACGCCTTCCCTCGCCTACCGCTAGCCCCAGCCGCAATGCTAAGATGCATGCACTCGCCCGCGGGCGGGAGCCGTTGAACAAGCGCCGCCAATTCGTCATCAGCGTTGCCGGGCACAAGGTGCGCCTGGGCGCGCGGACGCTCATCATGGGCGTCCTCAACGTCACGCCGGACTCGTTTTCGGACGGCGGGCGTTACCTGTCCCCCGGCCGCGCCGTCGCGCACGGGCTCGAGCTCGAGCGTCAGGGCGCCGACTGGCTGGACATCGGCGGTGAATCCACGCGCCCCGGTGCGCGCCCGGTGACGGCGGAAGAAGAATTGCGCCGCATCCTTCCGGTCATCCGCGCCCTGCACTGCGCGCAGCCGCGACTGCCGCTATCTATCGACACCACCAAGGCCGAAGTGGCGCGCGAGGCGGTGCGCGCCGGCGCAGCGATTCTCAACGACGTGAGCGGGCTGCGCTTTGACCCGCGCTTGGCCGAAGTCGCCCGGCGCTTTCGCACGCCGCTCATCCTCATGCACCTGCGCGGGCGTCCCGAGACCTTGCAGCAGCGCCGCTTCGCACGCGGCGTGTGGCGCTCGGTGCGGGAAGGATTGGCGGGCTCCGTGCGCCGCGCCCTGGCCGCCGGCGTCGCGCGCTCGCAGCTCATCCTCGACCCCGGCCTGGGCTTCGGAAAATCGCGCCGACAGAATTTCGAAATCCTCGCGCACCTCGAGCGCCTGGAGCGCCTCGGTTTGCCCATCCTGGTGGGCAGCTCGCGCAAGTCATTCGTGCAGGCGATGGCGCGCGGCGAAGGCTTGGAGGTGCGGCGCGCGCGGCGCGGCAAGCTGCCGAAAGAGTTTGGCCGCGCCCTGCAATTCGCCGATGCGGCGGCGGCGGTGGCGGCCATTCTGGGCGGAGCGCACATCGTGCGCGTGCACGACGTGGCCGCCGTGCTTCCGGCGGTGCGCTTTGCCGACTCTCTCCTGGAAGCGCGTTAGGAACGCGGTTCGTCGCCCCGGCGATGTTACAATCCCAAGCGATGTCCTCTAGACCGCAATTATTCGGCACCGACGGAGTGCGCGGCGTGGCGGGCCAGTACCCGCTCGACCCGGTGACTGTCGCCAAACTCGGCGGCGCGCTGGGCGCGGTCCTGGCGTCCGAATCCGCCGCCCGGCCGCTGCGCGTGGTGCTGGGCGAGGACACGCGAGAATCGAGCGCCGCCATCTCAAGCGCCCTGGCGGCGGGTTTGGCCGCGCGCGGCGTGGAGGTGGATTACGCCGGGGTGATTCCCACGCCGGCCGTGGCGTTCCTCGCCCGGCAACCGCGCTTTGCCGCCGGAGTGGTGGTTTCGGCCTCCCACAATCCCTATCAGGACAACGGCATCAAGATCCTCTCCGGCGCCGGAACCAAGCATCCGGAAAATGTGGAATTGCAGATCGAGAAGGCGCTCGGCGCGGAGGCGCCGGCCGGCGGCCTGCCGGGGCCGGAACTACGCGTGCAGCCGGAGCTCCTGGAAAATTATCTCGACTACCTCGCCGCCATGGCTCCACGGCGAATGCCGGGCTTGGTGGTGATGGACGCGGCGAACGGCGCGGCGTCGCGGGTGTTGGCACCGCTGGCCGCGCGCCTGAACCTTAAGGCGCACCTGATGAACGTGCAGCCCGACGGGCGCAACATCAATCACGGCTGCGGGGCGTTGCATCCCGAAGGGCTCGCCGAGCGGACGCGCGCGCAGGGCGCGGCGCTGGGCGTGGCCTTCGACGGCGACGCCGACCGCGCCATCTTTTCCACTCACCAGGGCGCGGTCGCCCACGGCGATCACGTGCTGTTCGCTGCCGCGCCATTTCTGAAATCGCAGGGCAAGCTGCACGGCGGCGCGGTAGTGGGCACGCTGATGACCAACCTGGGGCTGGAGCTGGCGCTCCAGGCGCAAGGCCTCGGCCTGAAGCGCACGCCGGTCGGCGACAAGTACGTGCTCGAGGAGATGCTGCGCTCGGGCGTCAACCTGGGCGGCGAACCCTCCGGCCACCTCATCTTCTCCGACCTCTCGCTCGCCGGCGATGGACTCATCACTCTGCTTCAGGTGCTGCACATGCTGGCGGAAACCGGCCGCACGCTGGATGAATTGGTTGGCGGCCTGAAGCTCTTCCCGCAGATCATCCGCAACGTGCGCGTGCGCGAGAAGCCGCCCTTGGAAACGCTTCCGGAAGTGGCCGCGGCCCTGGAGGGGTGCCGCAAAGTGATGGGCGAGCGGGGACGCGTGGTGGTACGCTACTCGGGCACGGAGCGGCTGGCGCGTGTGATGGTGGAAGCCGAAGACGCCGAACTTGTGGAGCGCCACGCCTCCCGCATCGCCGCGGCCATCGAAGCGGCGCTGGGCGCGCGCTGAGGCCGCAGGAGCGGCCCGGGTGCAACCTCACGCCCCGCCCTGCCATCCCACCCGTCAGACCCGACGAAGGGAGGTTTCATGAGACGCGCACTCCTGGCCATTATTCTTTTCAGCTCGGCGCTCTGGGCGGCGCAATCGGCCCCTTCCCATTCTCAGGCCGCGCCGGCCCCGCCTGCGGTGGGCACACACACCGCGTCGGCCACTAACACCGCGCACAAGAGCTCCGAGATCGTCGTCCCCGCGCAGACCACCATCCCCGTGGAGCTGCGCAGCGTCATCAACTCGCGCACCGCGTTCGTGGGCCAGTCGATTTATTGCGACACCATCTACCCGGTGACGGTGGGCGACCGCATGGTGATTCCCGTGGGCAGCTACGTGAAAGGGCACATCACGCAAGTGGTGCGGCCGGGGCGTTTCCGGGGCAAGGCCCGGCTGGGTCTGACGTTTGACGCCATCGTCCTCCCCAACGGCACCACGCGCCCCCTGCGCGCCACCCTGGGAGGCTTCAGCAGCACCGGCAACGAAGGGTTCAGCCCCAAAGAGGCCAAGATTCAGGGAGCGAGTTCCAAGGGCTCCGACGCCGGCAAGGTGGCCCAAACCACCATCACCGGGGCGGAAATCGGCACCATCGCCGGCGCCGCCGGGCACAGCGTGGGCAAGGGATTGGGCATCGGCAGCGCCG
>JBJKQV010000122.1:0-2731 GCA_046704985.1 Terriglobia bacterium | reverse complement strand
GCCCTCGACCTGGCCAAGCTCAACTTGCAATACACCACCGTGCGCGCCCCGGTCAGCGGCCAGGTGAGCAAGAAGACGGTCGAGATCGGCCAGACCGTGCAGGCCGGCGAGCCGCTGATGGCCATCGTCCCCCTGGAAGTTGTCTGGGTGACGGCCAACTTCAAGGAGTCGCAGCTGGCGAAAATGCGCCCCGGGCAAAAGGCCTATATTCACGTCGACACCTTCGGCGGGCGCGACTTCCGCGGGCACGTGGACAGCATCGCCGCCGCCACGGGCGAGAAGTTCAGCCTGCTGCCTCCCGAAAACGCCACGGGGAACTACGTCAAAGTGGTGCAGCGCGTGCCGGTAAAGATCGTTTTCGAGCCCGGCCAGGACCCGCACCACCTGCTGCGTCCCGGGATGTCGGTGGTCCCGACGGTGATCACCCGCTAGGAGGCGCCATGGTGCGCGTACTGACCGTTTCCAGAGAATACGCCAGCGGAGGAGCGCGTCTGGCGCGGCAACTGGCCGAACGCCTGGGCTGGCGGCTCCTGGACCGCGACCTGATCCGGCGCGTGGCGCAGGCGGCGCGCGTGGAGCCCCAGGTGGCCGAGCAGTTGGACGAGCGCGTCGACCCCTGGGTGCACCGCTTGAGCAAGGCGGCGCTCTGGCACGGCGCCTTCGAGAGCGTAGCCGCGGTCAGCAACGAAGATTTTCTGGACGCGGCGCGCCTGGCGGAGCTGGCCCGCCGCATGATCGAGGAAGCGGCGGCGCTGGGCGATTGCGTGATCGTGGGCCGGGGCGCGCAGTGCGTGTTGCGCGGGCGACCGGAAGTTTTTCGCTTGTTCGTCTACGCTCCTCTCCCCCGGCGCCTGGAAGAGGCGCGCCGGCGCGGCGTGGCCGACCCCCAAAAGACTCTCGCGGAAGCGGACCGCGCTCGCGCCTCCTACATCCGCGAGTATTACCAGCAGGAGTGGCGCGATCCCCACCTCTACCACCTGATGATCGATTCCGCGCTGGGCGAGGCTGTCGCGTTGCGCGCCATCCTCACCGCCCTGGGACGCGAGGGAGGCACGCCTGGCTCCCTCTAGCGACGCGCGGGTTCACCCGGAAATCAATCCCTGGATCATCGCCTCCTCGGTGATGTTGGCCACCTTCATGGAGGTGCTCGACACCACGGTGGTGAACGTCTCCCTGCCCCACATCGCGGGGAGCCTTTCGGCCACCGTGGACGAGTCCACCTGGGCGCTCACCTCCTATCTGGTCGCCAACGCCATCGTGCTTCCCATCACCGGCTGGCTGGCCAACTACTTCGGGCGCAAGCGCCTGCTCATCGCCGCCGTCACCGGCTTCACGGCCGCGTCCTTTCTCTGCGGCCTCGCCCCCAGCCTGCCCCTGCTCATTGTCTTCCGGGTCATTCAGGGAGCGTGCGGCGGCGGGCTGCAACCGATTTCGCAGGCGGTGCTGCTGGAAGCCTTCCCGCCCCGCGAGCGCGGCAAAGCGATGGCCTTCTGGGGATTGGGCATCGTGGTGGCGCCCATGCTGGGCCCGGTGCTGGGCGGCTGGCTCACCGACAGCTACTCGTGGCGCTGGATCTTCTACATCAACATCCCGGTAGGCATCGCCGCGGTGGTGATGACCGAGTTGTTCATCTTCGACCCGCCCTACATCAAGCGCCCTTCCGGGCGCGTGGATTACTGGGGCATCGGCATGCTGGCAGTGGGCGTGGGCGCGCTGCAGGTGGTGCTCGACAAGGGACAGGAAAAGGACTGGTTCTCCTCGACCGAGATCCGTACCCTGGCGGTGATGGCGGGCCTCGGCCTGCTGGCCTTCATCCTCTACGAGCTGTTCGGCAGCGATCACCCCGTCGTCGACTTGCAGGTCTTCCGCTTACGCACCTACAGCACCGGGGTCTTCCTGATGACCATGGTGGGCTTCGTGCTTTACGGCAGCCTGGTGCTGCTCCCCATCCTGTTGCAGACCTTGCTCGGCTACCCGGCGCTGCAAGCGGGCATCGCCATGGCGCCACGCGGTTTCGGATCGTTTCTGGCCATGCCCCTGGTGGGCGTCATCATGGCCAAGTTTGATCCCCGCAAGCTCCTCACCCTGGGGGTCATGATCGCCGCCTTCACGCTCTTCCAGCTCTCCTGGTTGAACCTCAACGCCGGCTACTGGAACGTCTTCTGGCCGCAGTTCATTCAAGGCGTGTCCCTGGCGCTGCTCTTCGTGCCCCTGACCACCGTCACCATGGACCCCATCCCCAAAGAAAACATGGGCAACGCCACCAGCGTCTTCAACCTCATGCGCAACATCGGCGGGAGCATGGGCATCGCCGGCGTCACCACCATCGTGGCGCGGCGCACTCAGGTGCACATCAACGCCCTGGGCGAGCACGTCAATCCCTACAACCTGGCCACGCGCATGACCTTGGGGCGCATGCAGCAGATGTTCCAGTCCATGGGCAGCGACACGACCACCGCCGCCGCGCGCGCCCGCGCCGCTACCTTCGGGCTGGTGCAACGGCAGGCGGCCATGGTGTCGTTCGTGGACGCCTTCTGGCTGTTGGGAGTCCTCTTCCTGGCGGTGATTCCCCTCATCTTTATCATGAAAAAACCCAAGGGGCACGGCGAGGGCATGGGCGCGCACTGAGGCGGGTCAGCTTCGCGTTCGGTAGGTGTAGAGCGTGCGGGCGCGCTCGCGCCGGCGCTCGAAGGCGAGCTCGATCAGGCGGTCGAGAAGCCGCGGGTAAGGG
>JBJKQV010000121.1:0-9130 GCA_046704985.1 Terriglobia bacterium | reverse complement strand
ATCAGGTGCTGCTGGCGCAGGGCAACCTGTGGAGCGTGCTCTCTATGATGATCCAGGATCACGACATTGACCTGGTGGTGTTGGGGACGCACGGGCGCACGGGACTTCCGAAGGCGCTGATGGGGTCGGTGGCGGAGGAGGTTTTCCGCCTGGCGCCCTGCCCGGTGCTGACGGTGGGTCCGCGGGTGGCGCGCGATCTCCGCTTGCGTCGCGAACTGCGGCATGTTATTTACGCTACGGACTTCTCGGCGAGCGCTGAGGGCGCCGCCGCTTATGCCATTTCGCTGGCGCAGGAGCACCAGGCGGCGCTCACGCTGTTGCACGTGACGCCCCCGGCGGAGGAGGGCGCGAACCTTCCCTCCGACCTCCTCACCGCGAGCCTGCAGAGGCTGGTGCCCCCGGAAGCCGCGCTCTGGTGTCAGCCGGAGTTTGCGGTGGAATTCGCCGAGCCCGCGGAAGGAATCCTGAAAGCAGCGGAAGAACGCCAGGCAGACTTGATCGTGCTGGGAGTTCGCCGTCCTACGCCTTCTTTTGCCCGATCCCGGGAGGCCACCGCTTACCAGGTGGTCTGCCGTGCCGCCTGCCCCGTCCTGACCGTACGCAGTCAAGGAGGTGCGCCATGAGGGCCAAGAACTTCATCCTGGGATTCGTCTTTTTCGCTCTGGCCGTATCGGTTCTTTATGCACAGGAGCAGCCGCAGAAGGAGAAACCGGCTCAAACCTCTCCGCCGGCCGCCCAACAGGCTCCTGCTGCCCCTGCCCATCATACTTTCGTCATTACGCCCGAGGACGAGGCGCTCAAGAATCCCCTGCGCTTTTCCGAAATCAGCGTCGAGCGCGGGAAGAAACTTTTCCAAACCCAGTGCGCCATGTGCCACGGGGATAAGGGCGACGGGAAGGGCGACTTGGCCCAGGAGATGCACTTGAAGCTCGTCGACTTCACCCAGCCCGACGCGCTCAAGAACCGGACCGACGGCGCGCTGCACGCCATCATCGCTTCCGGAAACGGCATCATGCCCGCCGAGGGCAAGCGCCTGAACGACACTCACATCTGGGAAATCGTGAATTACCTGCGTGCCCTGGGCGGCGCCAAACCGCTCAAGTCCACCCAGAAAGAGATGGAGCAGGGCACCGTCACCGTGCCGCCCAAGTAGACGAAAGCTCTCCGGCCGCCCGGAGTTTTCCCTGGCGGTTGGAGTGTCGTCTGCGCCGGTGGGCGGTCCTCCGTTGCCTCCCCAAAAACCAAGCGGCCCGTTCGTTTTGAACGGGCCGCTGTGTTTCTCTGCCTTTGCTAGACCGGTCGGGTTTAGTGCTGTTTCAAACCGACCGTCGTCGAGTGCGTGGGGCTGCCGCTCGAGTCGGTGCCGGTGATGGTGAGCGTGTAGTTCCCCCTCGGCGTCGAGTTGGTGGTGGTTACCGTCAGCGTGCTGGTACCCGAGCCATTGGTGATGGACGCCGGGCTGAAGGCGGCTCCCATGGTCTGGTCAAGCCCGCCCACTGTCAAGTTCACGGTGCCCGTGTACCCGTTGGACGACGAAATGCTGATGTTGTAAGTGGCCGTGCCGCCGCCCCGCAATGTGACGTTTCCGGGGCTGGCGGAGATTGAGAAGTCGCCCGCCGCCGGCGGATTGACGGTCAAGATGGCGCCCGCGTTCGAGCTGTTGTAGCTGGCGGTGATGGTGACGTCGGTCGAGGTACTGACCGTGCTCGTTGTCACGTTGAAGGTGGCGCTGGTCGACCCGGCGGCGACGGTCACGCTGGCCGGAACCGATGCGGCGGAAGCGTTGCTGCTGGAGAGTGAAACCGAGGCTCCGCCTGAGGGTGCGGCGCTCGTGAGAGTGACCGTGCCCTGAGACGTGTTGCCTCCCACCAGGCTCGAGGGGTTCAAGCTGAGCGAGGAAACGGTGATCGAGGAAGCCGGCGGGTTGACGGTCAGCGTGGCGTTGGCGCTCGAGGTGCCGTAGCTGGCGCTGATGACTGCCGAGCTCGTTGTCGTCACCGGGTACGTGGTCACCGGAAAGGTCGTGCTCGTCGAGCCGCTGGGAACGGTCACGCTGCCCGAAACCGTTGCGGCCGACTGATTGCTGCTGGACAACGTAACTGAGGCGCCGCCGGAAGGCGCCGTAGCGCTCAGCGTCACCGTGCCCGTTACGACGGTTCCTCCCTCCACACTGCTTGAACTCAGGCCCACCGAGGACACCGTGAGCGAACTCCCGCCCGTGCACCCGGGGAAGGAGAACGACGCGATGCGGGTGCTCCAGAAGTAGCCGGTGACCGGCTGGTATTCGGTGGTGTACCAGAAGGTGCAGTCGTCGGCGGGGTCAATGGACATGCTGCTGTAATCTCCCCACCGCGAGTAGTTGGTCTGTGAGCCGTGTTTGACGGCCAGGATATCGGTTTCGGGTTCCAGGGAGCCCGCAGTATCACTGGGGACGCGGCCCGCAATGGCGATGGTTGGGCTCATGCTGGGACTGGAAACGCTGTAGCCCACCGCGATGTCGCCATCCTTGTCCTGGGCGATGGAGCCCATCCAGCGGTAGCTCGAGTCGGGAGCGTAGGTCCCCTGCTGGAAAAGCCCAAAACCGCCGCCCGGCGTCGTCTCGCGCAACTCGTACCATCGCACGCCCGAGTTGCCGCTTCCCGTGTCCACCGAATGGTCGACCAGCAACGACTCGTAGGAGCCGAAGTTGCGATACGACAGGCGATTCATCAGACGGTCGCCCAGCGAGTCCAGTTGCTGGGAGGTTCCCGTCTGGGGAATGCAAGTGCCGCCGCCGCACGCCTCGGTGAAGGGGGCGACGGAAATCACCGTGGGACCACTGAGATAAGAATTGGCGGAGTTGGACCAATCAACGTGCATCTGCCAGAGGTCGAGCGAGGCGGAATTTGCGCCCAGATTCAGGAAGTAATCGCCGGCGCCGGCAGGGGGTGCAGCGGACCCGTCCAGGTCGCCCGGCAGCATGCTGCCGTACTGGGTTCCGATCGAGGTGTCGCACTGCATGGTGGCGGCATTGCCGAGCAGCATGTTGCTGCGGTCCAGAACGCACGCCGCGGGACCGTTGAAGGAGTTCCCTTTGAATTGGTTGTAGGTGACGTAGTAACCGTCGGTCCAGACGCCCAGTTTGGGGTAATCGGGGAAGATCCTGCCGGGAATCGAAAAGGCGTAAAGATAATAGCTGCCGGTGGCGTCGGAGGTGGTGGAGACCGCAATGCAAAGAGCGTAGGGCGACCTGAAGACCGGCTGCATGAGCACCCAGCGGTTGGCCGCCTTATCGTATTGGGCGACGGGGTCGCCGCTGTTGTTGCTGGCGCAAGGTCCGCCCAGGCTGGAAAAGAGCGCGTTGCCGGCGGTGGGGCCCGCAACGGGGTTGCCGGTAGCCTTGTCAAAGACCGCCAATGAGGTATTGACCCACTGCACGTACTGGGTGAGCCCGGCGGCGCCGTTGGTGTCGGGCGGAATGGAGGTCACGCTGTAGGTGCCGTTGGGACCCTTGAATCCCGTGCCCACGCCCAGGAAATTCTGGCTGGTGCCCGAAACTGCCGTCGATGAGAGTGTGCCGGTCTGTAGGACCGAGTCGGCCTTCTCTGTGTGCGGCGCGAAGGGGCCATGGGTCAGGTGGATAGGAATCACCCGCGTCGGCCCGGCCTGGGGCGGCAAGGTGGGAATCTTATCGAGGGGTGGGGATGTTTCGTGATCCAGCTCGCGCATCACGGTGATGTGATGGCCGTTCTGAGCCCATGCCAAGCCTTGGCCTAAAAGCATTCCTGCGACGGCAAGCCATAACGCAACCCTTCGCACTTTCATGACACTTCCTCCCGTCTGGTAATTTCCGAGAAGCCAAAACGTCCTCAGACGTCCTCCGCCGGGAGGCAACTCCTCATTTATCTGTAAGTTACGGTCGTTCTAGCCCTGAGTAAAAAGTGCGGAAACAAGCCCTAGCGTCTACTAATGCTAGACCCCCCGTCTACCCATGTCAAGCTTCAAGCGCGAGCCCTGGCGGCCGCTTTCCGCAACAGCCGGCCAAAGCCTACATCTGCCTTAGGATTAGGGCAATGGCCCGAAAGTGCCATGCCGGTGGCGCACGGCTTGGGGCCCTTTGAGCGGGAGGAAAGGGGGAGGCGCGTGCCGGGCAGCGCCGCCGGAAACACGAAGGCGGCCCGTCCAGGTTGACCGGGCCGCCTTCTCGTTTCGCAAACAGCTCTAGGGTTACTCGACCGTCAGCGTGACGTTCACCGAGTGGCTCAAGCTGCCGCTGGTGCCGGTGATGGTGATGGTGTAAGGCCCGCCTGTGCTCTTAGGCCCCGTCGAGATCGTCAGGGTCGAGGTGGCGGAGCTCCCGGAGCTCACGGTTAGGGGATTGACGCTAAAGTTTGCCCGGCTCTGCGGGATTGCCTCGCTGACGCTCAGCGCCACGCTGCCGCTGAAACTACTCTGCGAGGTCACGGTGATCGTGTAGCTGGCGCTTCCTTTGCGTGAAACCCTCTGGGATGTGGGCAAGGCTTCGATCGAGAAATCGCCCGTCGTCTGCCCATTGACCACCAGCGTCACCGTGGTAGAGTGGGCCGGGCTCCCCGTGCTGTCGGTCCCGGTGATGGTAATCGTGTATGTGCCGGCAGCAGTCGCGGAACTGGTGCCGACGCTCAGGGTGGAATTGCCGCTTCCGGAGAGAGATGAAGGGGTAAAGTAGGCGCTCACCCCGTTCGGCAGCGCGTTCGTACCGAGGTTCACGGTGCCGTTATACCCGTTCAAAGAGGTGATGCTGACGGTGTAGGTGGTTCCCGATCCGGCCGTCACGGTCCGGCTGGAAGGCGAAGCGGAGATCGAAAAGTCTGGCGTCGCCGTCCCGCCGCTGCCGGTGAATTCCGTCACCCCGCGGGGGCTGCCGATGCCGGTGGCGAAATCCCAGCAGCCGGTGGCGGGGTAAGTGCCCGCCGAGCCCGCGGTGACGTCATTGAAGGGGCTCGAATAGGAGCACACATTTCCGCCGCTCGAGGCGGTGCTGTAATGGTCGTAGGCGCTGTTCTGCACGCTGCTGGTGCCGGCGAAATTGCCGCTCAGGTTAATGATGCCCGCCAGCGAGGGCGCCGACACGCTCGTTCCACCGAAGACCATCCAGCCGCTCATCCCCTGACAGGAGGTGCTGTCGTACACCGAAACGCCGGTCGAAGGGTTGGCGTCGAAGGAGTAATCGGGGGTCCCGCGGTAGCCGTTGAGGAGTTGATCGAGTAAAACGATGCTGCTCTGGTAGCTGCCCGCCAGCAAGTACTTGCTGGGGCCGCCGCCCGCGCTGCTCCAGGCCGTCTCATTGGTGAAGGCGCCGCTGGAATTGCGGTTCACGGTGGTGCCGCCCGCCGAAACGACGCTGGGCGAAGCGGAAGGCCAGATGACTTTGCCGCCCGAGTCGCCGCTGGAAGCAATGTAAGTCACTCCCGGTGTCGAGAACCTGGATTCGTAGGTGGATTCGGTCGAAAACTCACTGCTGCCCCAGCTCATGGAAACCAACCCGCCGCCGGCCTGCGCCACCAGGCCGCTCGCGACATCAACCGCTTTCAGGAGGTTGGTGTTGCTGTTCGAGTCGGCCTCGACCAGAATGATCTGGGCGTCAGGCGCCATGGCGTGCGCCCACTCGATATCCAGCGCCGCTTCCTGCGCCCAGCCGCAGTTGGCGCGCGGCTGGCTGCCGCTGGCGTATACCACCCGGAAGTGCGGGTCGTTGGGATCGCTGCAATTGGCCGTCGGTAGGCCGAATTGAGTCGAGAAATGATTAAAGTCGTTGCAGGCGGTGGGGTAATGGTAGGCATCCACGATGGCGATGACCTTCGTCCCACCACTCGGGGTTTTGTATCCCGACCCGCCGATAAGGCAGCCCGCAGCATCTCCAGGTCCTGCCCAGGTTCCATAGACGCAGGAGAGAGAGGCGGGAGTTTCGCCGCTGGGCGAAGTGCCTGTGAATCCCGGTTGGATGCCGCCCTTGTTGCTTCGCGCCGCCGGAACGAAAATCAGGAAATTGGTGTGGGCGCGCACGCCGACGTCGCCGGGAAATTCCACATTGCTGGGAGGGACGACCACCGTGCCCCGCCGCGGCTCCTGTTGGGCCGCGGCCGTTCCCACGGCACACACGATAAGAAGTGCCGTCGTCGCAATCACACTCAGCGAACGTTTCATACCTTCATTGCCTCCTCGTCCGGCACCCGACCGAACCCTGGATTGTTTGCCAGTCATGCCTTGCAGCGAGCGACCCCTGCCCGCGCCTCCGTCCCGGCCAGGCACACCTCTCGGCCGCGTGCCGGAGCGTGTCATTGGCAACACCTGATCGTCGTGGTTTCTATACGCTTGCCCTCGGGGCGTGATGGAGAGTACAAATCCTTGAGCTGGATACAGCTCGAAAAGAAGCCAGCCGATCTCCCCAAGACGGCCAAGCGACACGCTACTCCTACCTTGCCGGGTTAGGAAATAGGCCGGGAGTACCAGTTCCTGAGACGTTCTGTTCAGCGCTTATCCCTAGTATAAAAACTATTCATTTCACACAGGATGTCCGCACCGTGCAAAATGTCCGGTGCTTGAAAACCAGAACGTGTGCACGCCTGGGAAGGGGTTGCAGCTTTGGCCGAAGTGCGGCAAGGGGGTCTCTATCAACGGGAGGAGCACGATGCCTGCGGCGTGGGCTTTGTGGCGCAGCTGGGAAGTGCGCCTTCCCACCGGGTCATCGAGCAGGCGCTGGAGGCGCTGGCCAGCCTTACCCACCGCGGCGGCGTGGACGCCGACGGCGCGAGCGGTGACGGCGCCGGACTGCTGATTCAGCTTCCTGAGAAATTCTTCATCCGCGAGGCGTGCCGCCTCAATGCCGAATTCAATCCCGCCTGGAAGATCGCCGTCGGATCGTTCTTTCTTCCCCGCGAGGGCGTCAAGCGGGCGCGCGCCATGTCTCTGGCGGGGGAGGTGGTGCGCCGCCGCGGGCTGGAAGTAGCGGGCTGGCGCCAAGTCCCCACGGATGACAGCGTCCTCGGTCCGCAGGCGCGCGAAACGCTGCCCGCCCTCTGGCACCTGCTGGTGGGCGAGCCGGAAGGGCACGAGCGGACCTTCGAGCAGCGCCTCTACCTGACGCGCAAGCAGGTCGAGCGCCGGCTGCGCGAAGAGCGCCTGCCGGGCTGTTACGTGGGGTCCTTTTCCTCGCGCAACCTGGTTTACAAGGGCCTGCTGGCTCCCGCGCAGTTGGGGGTTTTCTACCGCGACCTGAGCGATCCCGCCTGCGTCACTTCCGCGGCGCTTTTTCACCAGCGCTACAGCACCAACACCGCGCCCAGCTGGCACCTCGCCCAACCTTTCCGGCTGGCGGCGCACAACGGCGAAATCAACACCCTGCTCGGCAACCGCAACTGGATGCGGGCGCGCGAAGCGGTGCTGGAACATCCCATCTGGGGCGGCGACGTCGAAACGCTCAAGCCGGTGCTGGAGCCCGGCGCCAGCGATTCGGCGAGTTTCGACAACGTCCTCGAGCTGCTCACCCGTTCCGGGCGCACCGTCCCCCACGCCCTGATGATGATGATTCCGGAGGCGTGGGAAAATTCGGCGGAGATTCCCGCCGACGTGCGCGCCTTTTACCATTACCACTCCTGCCTGATGGAGCCCTGGGACGGCCCGGCGGCCATGGCGTTTCTGGACGGGCCGCTGGTGGGCGCCGCCCTGGACCGCAACGGCCTGCGTCCGGCGCGCTACACCCTCACCTTCGACGGCCTGGTGGTGCTGGCCTCCGAGACCGGCGTCCTGCCCCTCGCACCGGAGCGGGTGAAAGAAAAAGGCCGGCTGGGACCCGGAGAAATTCTGCTCGTGGACCTCGAACACCAGAAGCTTTTCAAGAACCACCAGGTCAAGCGCCAGCTCGCCCACGGGCGCAAGTACCGCAGGTGGACGAGCCGCGAGATGATCTTCCTGCGCCGCTGGAAGGCGCGCGAGGCGGCGATTTCCCGCGCGGCAGCCGGCACAGCCGCGGCGGAGATGGGGCGCGACCTGGTGCCTGCGCAGCGCGCCGCCGGCTACACGCAGGAGGACCTCGAGCTGCTTCTCAAGCCGCTCGCCGCGCAGCGCAAGGAAGGGATCGGCTCGATGGGCGACGACACGCCCCTGGCGGCGCTCTCCGAGCGTCCTCGCCCGATCTACCATTACTTCCGCCAGATGTTCGCGCAGGTCACCAACCCGCCCATCGACCCGCTGCGCGAGTCGCTGGTGATGTCGCTGCACCTTTACCTGGGGCCGCGCCATTCGGTGCTGGTGGAAACTCCCGAGCACGCCGCCATGATGCGCCTGGAATCGCCCGTGCTCCTGGACGAGGAATTGGAGCAGTTGAAGGCGCTGGGCCGCGAGCGCTTCCGCCCGGCGACGGTTTCGACGCTCTTCGACGTCACGGAAGGCGTGGCGGGCATGGCGCGCGCCCTGGAGCGCATCGTCGGCGAGTGCGCCGCGGCCGTCCGCCAGGGGAGCTCGATTCTGGTGCTGAGCGACCGCGGCGTAGACTCGCAGCGCGCCGCCGTGCCCATGCTCCTGGCGGTGGGCGCGGTGGTCGAGGAGTTGATCCGCCGCGGCGTGGGCAACAAGGCCGACCTGGTGCTGGAGACGGCGGAAGCCTGGGAAGCGCACCACTTCGCCTGCCTGATCGGTTACGGCGCGGCGGCGGTGAATCCTTACCTGGCGCTCGAGACCGTCAGCGCTCTGGCCGCGCGCGGCGAGCTCGGCCAAGTGACGGCCGCGCAGGCGCTCGAAAACTACTGCGCCGGTCTGGAGACGGGGCTGAAGAAGATCCTTTCCAAGATGGGCATCTCCACCCTGGCCAGCTATCTGGGCGGAAAGTTCTTTGAGATCCTCGGCCTCGCCGACGAGTTGGTGGAGCGCTTCTTCCCGCAGACGCGCTCGCTGGTGGGCGGGCGGACCTTGGCCGACCTGGCGCAGGACGTTCTCGATCGCCATCGCGCGGCCTTTCAGTCGCCCGGCGAAACATTGGAGCTTGCGGGCTTCTATCGTTTTCGCAAAGGCCACGAGCGCCACGCGTACGCGCCCGAGGTGGTTCGCCATCTGCAAAAAGCCGCACGGGAGGATGACCGGGCAGCATACGGCGAATATGCGCGCGCCGTCGAGG
>JBJKQV010000120.1:0-11181 GCA_046704985.1 Terriglobia bacterium | reverse complement strand
AACTGAAACTGCCGCGGATCGAGCGCCGCGGTGGGCTCGCCGGGACGGCAGGCCGATGCGCTGGTCGGATCGCACAGCGGATTCACGTCGCCCACGTTGAAGCGGTTGAGCAAGTTGAAGCCGTCGGCGATGAACTCGATGTTCCAGCGCTCGCTGAAGTAGAACTTGCGCGCGATGCGCAGGTCCACTTGTGCGAAGCCGGGACGGGTGAAGGTATTGCGTCCCAGGTTGCCGGTGCAGCCCACGGGCGGCGAGATGGCCGTCGTCCCCAGGGTGACCGTCTGGTCGCAGACGTTGGGAAGCAGGAAGGTGACGTTGGAGGGCAGATAAGGCGAGGTGGCGCCGCCCGAGGGCGCCACCGACGGCCGGTCGGTGTTGGCGCCCAGATCGAAGTTGTAGTCCGTACCGGTCAGCACGGTGTAGGGCCGGCCGGAGGAAAACTCGATGATGGGGGCAACGATGAAGTCGGCCAGGAACTTGCGGTACCAGCCGTCGTCGGAGCGCTTGAAGGGGCTCTCGAACACGGCGCTGGTCACCCAGCGGTGGCGCTGATCGAACGTGGAGTTGCTGCGCTCACGGTTGGGGTAGCGGTTGTCCTGGGGCTGCAGGAGGGTCTGCAAATCGGTCGAGTCGTCGATGGCGTGGGAGTAGGTCCAGCTCGACAGGAACTGGAAGTGTTGCGAGTAGCGCTTGGAAAGGGTGAGGGTGAAGCCGTTGTAGCTGGAGTTGCCGGAGGATTCCTGCTGGTCGACCGAGCTCCAGGGCACCGGCACGCCGAATCCCGCCGGGTAGCCGGCCAATTGCGCCAGGCCCACCTGGTTGGCATAGCCGCCCGCCAGGCCGGCGAACGAAGGGTTGGGGCCGGAGGGGCGGAAGAAGTTGAAGAAGGCGGCGGTGCCCAGATACTGGCCGTTGAGCGCCGCCAGGGGGCCGGGACAGCCGCCCAGCACGCCCAGGGCTTGCGGCGCGATGACGGTGATGCCGCAGGTGGTGGCCCCGGGGGCGACGCTGGCCGCCGGCACCACGACGCTGAGAGGATTGGAGTAGTCCAGTCCCGCCGCCAGGGCGTTGCGCAGGTTATCGGCAAGCATGGCAGGGTCGGGAGTGTTGATGTCGCGCGGCCGGTTCAGGTGCAGGCCGTGGACGAAAGTATACGAAGCGCTGATCTTGTAATTGTCACCGAGCTCGTGCTCGATGGTGAGGTTGGCCTGCTGCGCGTAAGCGTACTGGAAGTTGCGCGCCACCGGCAGGGTGAAGGGCAGGATGGGAATGGGCAGCCCGGCGTTGATAAAATTCTGGTTGGTAAACAGCGAACCGTCCATCGTGGCGTTGAAGCGCTGCTGCTGCGCGTCGTAGCCCATGGAGGGCACGCCGTTGAGCACTCCCTGGAAGATGGAAGCGGCGTTGAGGGCGCCGGGGTCGGTGCCCACGAAAGCGCCGGTGGGCGTGCCGCCGCCGGAAAGCAGCTGCGAGGAGAGCGCGCCGTCGGCGGTGGTGGAGTTGAAGGCCACGGCCAGCAGCGGGTGGTCGTAGAAGATTCCGTAGCCGGCGCGGATCACCGTCTTGCCGCTGCCGGTGGGATCCCAGGCCAGGGCGAAGCGCGGCGACCAGTTGTTGGTATCGTGCGGGATGCCTTCCATCACTCCCATGGCGGGCTCGGCGGCGGCGTTGAGGGCCGTGCCGGGCGTGAAGGTGGGAGTGAACTCCACGTCGTAGCGCACGCCGTAGTTCAAGGTCAGGCGCGGGGTCACCTTCCAGCTATCCTGGACGAAGAAACCTTCCGTAGGGTTGTCGAAGGGGCGGTTGGACTTGCCGATGCCCTGGATGAAGACGGTGGGCAGGCCGAGGCCGTAGCTCTGCACGGCCGTCAAGCCGGGCACGGGCACGCCCGCGAAGCTGGTGGGCAGGCCCAGGTCGCCCGCGCCCAGGGCGCCGAAGTTGTAGACCCCGCCGAAATTCAGCTCGAAGATCTGCGGCTTGCTGGAGCGCACCTGGATAATGTTGAAATCGTTCCCGAACTTGAAGTTGTGGCGGCCGTGTACCCAGCTCAGGTTATCCACCCATTGCCAGCGCCGCTCGATGCGGTCGACGGTCGAGAAAGGCTCGCGGCCGAAGAAGGCGAAGCCGGTGATGTTGATTCCCGGGCCGCTGCCGCCGGGGAGCGGCGAGTAACCGTAGTGGAGCCCGCGGCGCGCAAACTGGAAACGAAACTCGTTGAACAACGCGGAGCCGAACGAAGTGGAGTGCTGGCCCACCACCGAGAGGTCGCGGAAGGTCTGGGTGGAGGTGCGCGAGCCGGCGTTCTGCCCGAAGTTTTCATTCTGGGCGTTCACCTGGATGCCGGTGACCGTGGAAGGGCTGACGCTGACGCGCAAGAAGGAGTTGTTGGCGTCGTTCCAGCGGTGGTCGAGGCGCGCCGAGTAAAGGCTGGTGCCGTTGGAGACGGGGTAGTTGCCGATCAGCGAGCGCAAGGGAACATAGGCTTGGGGCAAGGGCTGGAGATTGCCGGCGGCGCAGCTGCCGGGGGCGCAGTCGATGGGAATCGGGAAGCGGCTGCCCAGGCCGGGGCCGTAAGGGTAGTTGATGCCGTAGCCGAACGCCACCAAGCCCGGGTCCACGCCGTTGATCGCCACGCTGGAAGCCGAACCGGCCAGCCCGAAAATCTGCTGCACCAGGGTGACGCCTCCGGGCGCCGTGAGCACGGCGGGATTATTCACGAAGCTGGCCTGGTCGGGGGTAAGCAGCAGGGTGACTCCGGGGACGGCCGGGGAAGTGGCCGGCACCAGCCCGAAATTGTTGGCGCCGATGTTGGTGAAGCCGGTTTCCTGGCTGCGCGTGGTTTCGTAGGAGAGGAAGTAAAAAGTCTTGTCTTTCTGGATGGGCCCGCCCAGGGTGGCACCCGCTTGCACGCGCGTATAGGCCTGCTTGACCGGGTGCACGGCGCCGGTCACCGGATCGACCTCCACCGAGAAGGGGTTGCGCGCCTGCAGGTCCTTGTGGCGGAAGAATCCGAAGACGTCGCCGTGCGTCTGGTTGGAGCCCGACTTGGTGACGATGTTGATGACGCCTCCCATCGCCCCGCCGTACTCGGGCATGTAATCGCTCATGACGATCTGGAATTCCTGCACCGCTTCCTGGGAAACGGTGGAGCGGATGCCGTTGGTGGAGTTGTCGACGGCGTCCGCGCCGTCGACGGAGACCTCGTTGGAGCGGCCGCGCTGGCCGTTGAAGTTGAGGCCGCTGGTAGGGGCGGCGCCGATGGAAGGTGCACTGTCGCGGTGCGACTGGGAAGCCAGCATGGTGAAATTGATGTAGTTGCGGCCGTTAATCGGAAGGTCGTTGATCTCGCGCGATTCCACCGTCTCGGCCACCGCCGAACGCGAGGTTTCGACCAGGTCGGGCGCTCCCATCACCGTCATGGTGGTCAGCCCGGCCCGGATCACCAGGTGGGCGTCGAATTCCGCCGCCTGCCCTACCGTCAGCGTCAGGCGGGGATTGAGCAGCTTCGCGAAGCCCTTGGCCTCCACGCTCAGCCGGTAACTGCCCGGCTTCAGCCCCACGATCAGATAACGCCCGGAGCTGTTGCTCGTGACCGTGCGCGCGGCGGCGGTGGCCAGGTTGGTGACCTGGACCGTGGCCCCCGGCACCGCCGACCCCTGCGGGTCGGTCACTCGTCCGGACAGGTCCACGGTATTGATCTGCGCCCGGCAGGGACGCGAAGATGCGAGCAGAACGCCCAATCCCAGAACCATCAGGTACAACCCATAACGGAAACGCATGCCAGCCCCCTTTACGCAACTCTCCACGCGCGAAATCGGCGGCGGCCCAAAAGCCGCTCGAAAACCCGGCGAAACTTTGTTTGCCTCAATGAACGAATCCTCCCACTGCGGCGGTCTTTAAGGGGAGGTATCCTCTCACCACGAATGAACGGGCGAATTGTCTGACCGCGGGCTACCTAATGTCAAGCTGAGAATGCAGGGGCCAAGGCTCCCGCCGGCGCCCTTTGGCGGATGGCACTTAGGGCGCAGGCGGGGCCAGAGGAGGAATCAGCGCGTACCCGGGGCGGGTCAGGTAAGTTTGCACAAACGCCTGGTGCGCCGGGTCGTCGGGGTAGCGGTCGGGGGGGTACGTATCCATTGAGCGGTAAGGCAGCGGCGCCACGGTGCGCGAGTAGGCGGTGTTGGGCTCGCCGTCCTTGGCGTACCCGGCGGCGTAGAGGAAGAAGCTGCGCCGCCAGCCGGGCCGCAGCGCCGGGAGGCGGCGCGCGTCGAAGCGCACCGTCATCTCGTCGCCGGCGGCCATCACCACCAGGCGGTCGTCGGCGCGGTGGAGGAGCGGCAGGACGTCCCCGTAGCGCGTATAGAGCCCGTGCAGAGGATTCCAGGGCGCCTGCTTCAGCAGGCTGGCGTACTCGAAGTAGTCGGGACGCAAATGGTGGGGGTCGCTGTCCGGAACCGAAAAGCCGCGGTAGTGCAGGTCGGCGGAGACCAGGGGAGCGGCGAGGCGCGGTTGCACGCGGCGGTCGCCGGTCGAGAAGAAGATCTGGTCCCAGTAGACGCAGAGGTTGGTGACGATGCGCACGTGACGGTCGGAAGAAAGGAACTTGCCGGTCAGGTCCACGCGCATGGTGCGGTTGGTACCGCTGGGCAGGCCCATATCGGGAATGACCGTCACCCATCGCCCCGCGCGATTGCGCACCTGGAGGTAAGGGCCCTCCATCTTCAGCCGGGAGTTGCCCATCAGGGCGCGCGCGCCGTTCGAGTCGGTCCAGAAGACCCACCCTTTCAGCCAGAGCGTCAGCGGCCCGGAGGGCGGGGCGTTGTCGAGGTCGAGGGTAAGGATGTGGGTTTGGGCCAGCCCCAGAATGCGGTTCTGGCGGAAGCCGCCCACATATCGATCGTCGGCCTTGAGGAGGAGGGGCAGCACGTTGCGCCCCTGACCGTCCACGGCGGCGCGCGGAAATTCCTTCCGGCCCACGGCGTAGAGCGCCGGAGCGGCCGGCGCGGAAGAGTAGATTTCGTTCGCGTAGACACTCTCGTCCGCGGGATGGTCCACGGCCACCAGGCGCAACTGGTCAAAGAAGTCGGCTTCGCGCAGCTCGTCGGTGAGCTTGAAGGTGTAGAAACCGTCCTGCGCGGGCAATTCCTCGGGCAGGCGAATGTATTCATCCGGGTGCGGCTGGAGATAAGAGCCGTCCGGCGCCAGCTCGCCGAGCGGCGCGGCGCCCAGCACGTCGGTCCAGAAAACGTAGCGGTGGCCGTTCCAGACGTAGAGCAGCGGGCAGGAGCTGGCCAGGCGCTCCGATTCCTGAACCAGCAGAGGTTTGCTGGTCGGCACCTGGACGGAATTCTGCACCACCTGGTTGGGCCAGGTGACGCGCACCACGTCGAGCCGCGAGGCCTCGCCCGTGTAGGTGCCCACCGGGCCGCCGGTGGCCAGAACCTTCTTATAGAAGTTCCCTTTCTTGAACTCCACCACCGTCCCCACTCCGGCCAGGTTGCTCTTGTAGCCCTTGAGCTTGACTTCCACCCAGTGGCCAAGAGGAGAGGTTTGCTGGAAAGCCGCAAACCTGCCCTGGCGCGTCGCGGCGAGCAAATCCAGCCGCCCGGGCTGCCCCAGCCAGCCGGCACTGAGCGCCGAGACCGGGTCGGAAGAGCTGGAAGGAAGCGCCGGAACCTCCAGCGGAGCCTCGCTGAAGCGTCCGGCGTGGTTCTCCAAAGCGTGCCACTTCCCCTCGGCGTCCACGGCCAGCAGATCGTCAAAGCTGTCGCCGTTCAAATCCGCGACCGCGCCCGGAAGGGCAAAGGGATCGGCGGGCGGCGCAAGGTGGGGCACGGGCGCGGGACGAAAGCGCGCGTCGCCGCGGTTGAGGAGCACTTGCGGCCCCGTGCGCGTCCACAGCACCAGGTCGAAGTCGCCGTCGTGATTGAAGTCGTCGGCCTGAGCGTCGAAAGCGATGGGAGCCGCCAGGCGCCGGGCGCGAAACCTCGCCGCGCCGTGGTTGAGATAGAGGAGCGGCGGCCCGTCGTCGCGGAAAAAGAGCAGGTCGTCAAAGCCGTTGTTGGTGAAGTCGGCAAAGACCGCGCCGCGCATCCGCCCCCGGGCGCCGGCCAGCCCCGAGGCCGCGGTCTGGTCGTTGAACTTGCCGTCGCCTTCGTTGCGATAAAAGCGGCACTGCGCCCCGGCAAAATCCTGCGGAAACGAGAAGTGCGCTCCGGCGGGAGGGTGCGCCAGGTCGGTGTAGAAGGTCACCACCAGGTCGAGGAAGCCGTCGTTGTCGGCGTCGAAGGCCACCACGCGCGTGGCCAGCCTGCCCGCCGGCGCTTGCAGTCCCGCGCGCGCCGTATCGTTCTCAAAGGTTCCCTTGCCGAGATTGCGGTAAAGGGTCACGCCGCCCAGGCCCGCCACCAGCAGGCTGGGATGGCCGCTGTTGTTGTAGTCGGCAAAAGTCGCGGAAATGTCTCCGCCCGTTCCCGCCACCCCGGCCTTTTCGGTGACGTCGGTGAAGGTCCCGTCGCCGTTGTTATGGAAGAGATGATTGCGGCCGCCCGGCACCACCACGTAGAGGTCGGGATGCCCGTCGCCGTCGTAATCGCCCACGGCAAAGGAAGGGCCGAAGCGCTCGAGCAGGCGGCGGCGGGCAAAATCCAGCGAATAGCCGGCGGCGGGGATTTCTCCCGGCGCGGCCCCCCCCGCTTCCCCGCCGCGGAACTCCACCCCCAGGCGGCGGGTGATGTCGGCGAAAGTGATCTTGCCCGGCGGCGCGGGGAGCGTGGCGAGGGGCGAAGCGGGCACCACGATGCTGCCGTACTTGCCCGCCTCCAGCGCGCGATTCTGAATCGAGATGCTGGGCACCCGGTCGTGCACCTGCTGGTGGATCTTCAGGAGCTTCTGCGCTTCCGCCTGGCGGCCCAGCCGCAGCAGGGTGGTGAAGCCGCGGAAAAGCGCCGCCACGTAGAAATTCTGGCCGCGCACCAGGCCCATGCGAATCACCCGCTCGTAGGCCTCGTAGGCTTGCTGGAAGTTGCGCTGCGCAAAGTAGACGTTGCCGAGGTTGAACCACGGCGCGGGAGCATCGGGGTCGGCGGCGGTCACTCGCAGTAAGACCTTCTGCGCGTCGGGAAAACGCAGCTCGTGCTTATAGAGGATGCCGAGGTTGTATTCGGCGGCGAGCAGGTGAGGGTCCATCTGGCGGGCGGTGGTCAGCTCGCCCAGGGCCTCGTTCAGCTTGTTGGCTTGCAGCAGCGCCAGGCCGAGGTCCAGATGGTCGGTGGCCAGCGCATGGCGCGAAGCGGTCACCTGGCTGAACTCACGCGCCGCCAGGTCGTACTTCCCTTGCTCGTAATACGCCTTGCCCAGGCTGCGCTGCGTCTGCAGCGAAGCGGCGGACACGGGAGCGGCTTCGGCGGGCGCCGCCGCCTCGGCGTGCAGCAGGCCGTGCGCGATGCGCGCAGGGCCGTCCCAAAACAGAAAGGCCGCCACCGCCAGCAACGCCGGCAGACCGCCGTAAAGCACTCCGCGCGCCAATCGTTTCATGCCGCCTCTCGTCCGGCGCCGCCCGGCGGCCCGGAATCCCGGCTTCCGCCCCGCTCGCTTGCTGCTCCGTGTTGCCCTGAAGCGCAGCGCTACGCTGTCCGCGCCAAGCGGCTATTATACCGCCGCCGCTGCGCGCGGTGGGGCCTCGCTTTGTTGGGAACAGTCTCCCGCGGTCTTGCGGTAGGGCGCGCCGGCCCGCCCTCGGAGCAGGACGCACAGCTAAGGATGTGACGCCCGCCGCAGGGCTTCGATCAGGGCGTCATCACCGCCCGCTTGGCGGACCTTCTCGAGATCGGCGTCCGTGGGCGTAAACTTCAGCCCGTACTGGCCGACCAAATCCGCCAACCGGCGGCTGGGCACCTGGCTGGCCAGGAGCCCGGTGATATCGTCCAGGCTCAGGGCCTTGGGATTGGGCGCCGCCGGAGCCGGGGCCGGGACCACCGTCTGCTCCGCGGCCGGCGCGGCGCCGGAGGGCGCGTAGCGCACCACAAATTCCATGCGCGCTTGCGCCTTGTGCGGGTTCACCGCCGTCACCTCAAAGCGATTGTCCCCCGGCTGCAAGACGATGGGCGCCGACCAGAACTCCGCCGCCTGCGTGGTCTTGGGAAGCAGGCTGGCCAACGTGCCGTTGATGGTCACGGTGGGCAGCCCGGTCGGATCCATGACGACGCCCCGCACGGTGTACGGCGAGGCGCTCACCTCCACCGCCTGCCCGGTCGTGTTCACGGAAGGATTCACCATGATCAGCGTGGGAGGAGCGGCGCCGGCCATGGGAGTCGCCACCGGAGCCGCAGGCGAAGCCGCCATCGTGCTCCCTGCCGCGCCGCCTCCCGCGAACGCCGCCGGATTGAGCGGCATGTCGCCGTTGACGTAAGCCGTGATCTCCGTGCCCTTGGGAATGGTGATGTCCTTGCCGTGCATGAACAGGAACAGCGGCGCGGCAGGGAAAAAGACGATGCTGGTGGCCACCATGGCGCCCGTCATGGTTCCCGTCTTCCCTCCGCCCTTGACGTCTTTAATGGCGCGCAACGCCGCCTTCTGGCCGTCCACCAGTTTCACAGCGTCAATGTTGACGTTCAGCTTGCCGGCCCGCCCCATGCGGCGCTTGGGCTGGGCCTCCGTTACCGTTCCCCACGCCGTCGCGCCTTTGGAGATCACCACCACGTTCCCCACCTTGATCTCTTCCAGAACGTCGAAGTCCACTCGCTCGTCCACGTGCGCGTCGGCGGAGGAAATCGTCCGCTGCAAGCGCAGCTTCAGAGGCGTCCCGTCTTCCAGGCGGAAGGGCGCCACCCCGCCCGGCGCACCCGGCGGGACCTGCTGCGCATAACCGGGACCGGCAGCCACACTCAAAATGAAGAACACAAAAAGTAGAAGCGGGATGAACCGCGTCTGGGCAGGGCGTGTCATAGTGAACCTCCAGACGGCCTTAACCAACGATTAGGCTTACGTTGCCCGCTCGCTTGTGCATTGTCAAGAGTGATTGTTGCCCATGAACTATGCCCGGCAAAACTTAGACATTTTGACCTAGTCCGGCCTCCTGGGACCGTGCTTGCTGGCTCCGCGCCTCAGCCGCCACGGGGCCACCGGCGACCCCTGGGCCCTTTCCACTTGTCTCCTCCCGCCCCAAGCCCCACAATAGCGGTCGAATGAGGTCCTTGGGGCTCTACTGGACATTCGCTCGGCCGTTCACGCTCTTGCCGCCCATGGTCGGGATCTTTTCCGGGGCGCTGATCGGCTATGGCGCCACGCACCCACACCTGCCGGTGATGCACATGGCGCTGGCGGTGGCGGCGGCGGCGGTTCTGAACGCCGCCTCCAACGGCCTGAACCAGATCTGCGACTTCGAAAACGACCGCGTCAACAAGCCCCACCGGCCCCTGCCTTCGGGGAAGATGACTCACCGCCAAGCCTGGTTTTTTGTGGCGCTCACCTACGCCCTGGCGCTGGCGATGGTGGCGATGGTGAACTGGCAGACCTTCGCCATCTACAGCCTGGCGGCGCTGGCGACGGTGGCCTACTCGGCACCGCCCGTGCGCCTGAAGCGCCGCACCTTCGCTTCCAACCTCATCATCGCGCTTATTCGCGGCGAACTCCTGAAGGTGGCGGGCTGGGCGGCGGTGGCGACGGTGCTCGGTTCCATCGAGCCCTGGTACATCGGGTTCATCTATTTCGTTTTTCTGCTCGGCGCCACGACCACCAAGGATTTTGCCGACATCGAAGGCGACCGCGCCGCCGGTTGCCGCACTCTTCCGGTGGCCTACGGCGCTCATCGCAGCGCGCGGCTGATTACGCCCTTCTTCATTCTGCCCTGGCTGCTCATGGCTCTGGGCGTGGGCCTGCACATCATGAGCGGCAACGAGCCGGCCATCCTGGTGCTGAGCGGTGTGATGCTGGTGTGGGGCTGCTACGTGATTTACCTGATGAACCGCGACCCGCACCGGCTGGTGACGGAAGGCGAGAACCATCCCGGCTGGCACCACATGTACTGGATGATGATGGTGGGCCACCTGGGACTGGCCGCCGCTTACCTTTTGCCGCACTGAGACGTTGAGGGATTCCGCGAAGGTGTGATTGAGTCGTCTGTCCGCGGCGCGTTGCACCGCGGACGACGATGGATGAGCCATGATTCTACTGACCGGCTCGAGCGGCTACCTGGGCTCGCAAATCGCCCGGGAACTGCTGCGCCGCGGCGAGCCGTTTCGCGTTCTGGTGCGCGACCCGGCGCGGCTGAGCTTTGACGCCGCCGCGGCGCGCTGCGAAGTCGTGCAGGGAGACTTGCGTGACGCCGCAAGCCTCGCGCGCGCGATGCGCGGTGTCCGCCGGGTGATTCACACCGCGGCGCTGGTCAAGATGTGGACGCGCGAGCGGAGCGATTTCCGGCGCGTCAACGTCGAAGGCCTGCAGAACCTTTTGCAGGCCGCCGCCGACGCCGGCGTGGAGCGGGTGGTCTACACCTCCTCGTTCATTGCTCTCGGACCTTCGTCCGACCCGGGCTCGGGCGATGCGCTGAAGCATCCCGGCCCCTTCACCGACCCCTACGAGCAGAGCAAGGCGGAAGCGCTCGAGTGGCGGCGCGCCGAGGGATTCCGGCGCTTTCCAGTGGTCGCGCTGCTGCCCGGGGTGATTTACGGCCCCGGCCCGGCGACGGAAGGCAACCTGGTGGGCGGTATGATCCGGCAATACCTGGACGGAACCTTTCCCGGATTGCTGGGCAGCGGCGAGCAGCGCTGGAGCTTCGCGTTCAACTCGGACGTCGCCGCCGCGCACCTGGCCGCGCTTGAGCGCGGCCGCACGGGTGAAGCGTACGTGCTGGCCGGCGACAACCGCTCGCTGAACGAATTCTTCCGCGTGCTGGCGCGACTCTCGGGAGTCGAGCGGCAAATTCGCCACTTGCCTTTCGCCGCCGGGACACTGGCGGGAACGCTGGACGTCGCCGGCGCACGCCTGTTGGGCCGCGCGCCACGCCTCACTCCCGGCGTGGTGGAAATCTTCCGGTACGACTGGGTCTACTCGAGCGCCAAGGCGGCGAGCGAGTTCGGTTACCAAGTCACGCCGCTCGAAGAAGGTTTGAAAAAGACGTTGTCCGCGGTCAGTAGTCAGTAGAAGCGGCTGCGAATCTCCCTCACCCCCTTCCCCTCTCCC
>JBJKQV010000119.1:0-14428 GCA_046704985.1 Terriglobia bacterium | reverse complement strand
GGCCGGCGCGGCCCGTCGCGCAGTTGGCGTTGCCGGAGTTGACGACCACGGCGCGCGCCCGTCCGCCGCTCGCCCGCAGGGCCTGCCGCGAAAGGACCACCGGCGCCGCCGCCACGCGGTTGGTGGTAAAGACCGCCGCGGCGCTGGTGCGCTCCGCTTCGGAGAAGATCAGCGCCAGGTCGGGCGCACCCCGGCGCTTCTTGATGCCCGCCGCTACCGCCGCGCCGCGAAACCCCTGCGGCGTTCCAAGATGTCCTTCGATGATTTCCCAAGGGTTCATGAGGTTTCCTGTTTTCTGCGGCCGTCACTGCCCGGTGAGGGTTGCGAGGTCACTTGATGACTGTCTTTAGTTCCGTAACGCCGGGCGCCGGAGGTTTGGGAGGCATGGGGCCCGCCACCTGGAGGGTGCGCAGGCTCTCGTCGCAGGCTTTCATGTAGAGCGTCTGGTCGGCGCGCCCGGTGGTGCAGTCCGCCTGCACGATGCGGTCGGGAGAGATGACGTGCACCGAAACCCACATGGCGCGGTCGCGGTAGAACCAGATCATTACCGCGTCGCGCCCCTGAATCTTGGTGTGGTCGAAGCTGTAGCGCGGGATCTCTTCGTAGGTACCGCGCGTTTCCCACTTGGCCAGGATTTCGGGGGTGAATTCGAAGGCCTTGTCGGGATTGGGTTGGGTGGTCAGGGTGATGGAGGGCCCGATGCTCCAGAACTTGGGACGGTAGATTTTCGCCCCCTCCGGGAAGGTGTCCACCTTGCCGTAAATACCCGCCGCCACCTGCATGGTCACGCCCAGCGCGTCGTTCTTGTAAGGGAGCATCTTGAGCGTTTCTTCCGCCACCCGCTGCTCGTGCACCGGCCACCATTTCACCAGCAGGTATTCGCCGCCCACCAGAAGCCCGCCCAGGACGACGATGCCCAGGCCGACGATTAACTGCATAGGGATCTGTTTCTTCATCTTGGTTGGTCCTTAAAGGTTCAGTTCCAGAAACTCCGAGCCGATCACGGGATTCTCCCGATAGGCCTCGATAGGTTTGAAGCCCATGGAGCGGTAGAGCTCCTGGGCGCGCTTCATGGAGGGCAGGGTGTCGAGGCGCAAATGGCGGTGGCCGTTGCCGCGCGCCGCTTCTACCACCGCCAGCACCAGCCGCCGGCCGATGCCCTGACCGCGGAAAATCGGCCGCACATAAACACGCTTCAGCTCGCCCACATGCTCTTCGATTCTGCGCAGCCCCGCGCACCCGGCCACCTTGCCGCCCGCCAGGGCCAGATACAGCCGTCCTTCCGGTGGCGCGTAATGCCCAGGCAGCGTGGCCAGCTCGTGCTCGAAATCCTGGAAGCACAGGTCCACACCCAGCGAGTCCGCGTACTCGCGAAAGAGTGTGCGGATGGTGGCCACATGCTCGGCGGTTTGGGCTTCCACGATTTCGACCATTGTCCGCTCATGCCCGGCGCGCGATTCCCTTCCCTGCGCCCGGGCGGTCTAAGGTTTCTCCGAAACCCCGAAAGATAAAGTCTTGCTCACTAGAGTCGAGGAGTCAAATGGCACCGCGGGCGAAGGCATCAGGTCGGACGGTCGGGGGCGAAACGCCGCGCCGGAGATCGCCGGCAGCCCGTCCGTCTGGTCAGTCACTCGCAGCGTGAGGGGCGCGCCGGCTCTCAGCTCCAAATCCAGCTCGATGCCCTGCGCCGGCGGGTTGGTGTACACCAGTCCCCAGTGGTGACCAGGCAGGATGTCCTCGCGAAACGTCTGGCCGTTGAGGCGCGCCGCCACCACGCCGCCCTGCTCCGCCGTCACGTAAATCACCCGCGCCCGGCGCTGGGACGCGATGCGCAGGCGCACGGTGCGCGTCGGGCCGCTTGTCGCATCTTCGAGTGGGCTGACCTGCGGAGGAGGCAGCGCAAGGGCCGGCGCCGGGCGCTCGATGAGCCGCGCCGAGGCGGGAAGATAAGCGTTGAGGTTTCCGGAGGTCACTTCCCCGCTGAGAAACTGGCGCGTCCAGATGTCGGGGGCACGGTCGGCGCTCGCCCAGACGGCTTTGCCGGAGTCTGCGTTGATAGCGTAAAAAATGCTGTCGGTGCGCGGGTTGCGGGCGCTCGCGCCGCTCATCCCCGCCGCCGCGCCCCAACATGCGAGCGCCGCCACCAGCGCCACGCCGGAAAGCAACCACCGCCGGTGCGCGGTCATGATGTGAAACATGGGAACCAGAATTCCCACCAGTAAGGCGGTGGTCACGGTCACCGCCACCAGCGCCGTCGGGCCCACCAACTGCACCACCAGAAAAGCCAGGGGGAAGAAGATCAGCAGAGCGGTCAGTGTTGGACACATCCCAACTAACAAGCTTTCCTCTTCCCGCTCGGGATTTTTCTGCCGGAAGGCGTAGGCAAGCTCGAGCGAGCTGGCCACGAGCGGCCAGATGAACAGGAAGTTGGCGCCCGGAGCGTGGCGGGCGGTCATGCCGGCGGCGAGCGCCCACCAGGCGAGCGCGCCCACCGTCAGGTCTCCCACCTTCATGCGGCGGAGCGACCCGATCACCGCCGCCATCACCGCCACCACCAGCGCCATGAAGCCGTAAGAGAGCAGCGCACCGTGATAGGGCATGCCGTAAGGCAGCAGCGCCACCAACTTCCAGCGCCGCAGGGCGATCCAGACCGCCTGCGCGAGCACCACCGCCACGGTCGCCGAAGCCAGCCAGATGACGAACCCGAAGACCACGCCGCGCACGGTCAGCAGTTTCTTGCGTAGGCCGAAAAACCCCACTGCCAGGAAAAGCAGTACGGCCAGCAAGGTGAGCGGCCCGGACCAGTTCAGGGGGTAATCAATGACGTGGCCGAAAAGGCTGAAATATTCCCTGGGAGGAGCGGCGAGATGCGAGAGATCGAGGTTTCCGAACCAGCGCGCCAGCGCCAGGGCCTGCACGCCCTGGTGCTGAAGGGTGCGCGGCGAAAGGTTGGCGACGACGTCGCGCGCCGAGTGGTAGCGCGGCCAGCAGCCGGTGAAGGCGAAGTTCATGCCCGCCAGGCCTGCCTGCTTGAAGACCGTCAGGTCGGTGTCGTTGGGGAGGCGCCGGTAGGCTTCGAACATCGCCGAGTCGGTGACGGCGTGGGAATCGGCGCGCGCCAGGGCTTCGATGAGACCGCCGTTGTTGTCGCTGGTCTCGAACATCAGGCTGGGACCGCAGGCGCCGCGCGCTTCGAAGTTGAGCGCCACGCGCACGTCTTTCACCCAGGGTGTGTCGGTGACGAATCCCTTCGCGCCCAGCAGGCCCAGCTCTTCTCCGTCGGTGAGCACAATGGCGAGGTTGTTCAGGAGGGGCTGGCCGTGCAGCGCGCGCGCCGTCTCCAGCAGCGTGACCACGCCTGAACCGTCGTCGCTCGCCCCTGGGCCGGTGGGCACGGAGTCGTAGTGAGCGGTGAGCATCACCGTGTCGCGGCCTGCGAACCCCTTGCGCCGCGCCAGGATGTTGTTCACCGTGGCCGCCACCACCAGGCCGCGGCCCCGTCGCTCGGTGCGCACCGCGGTGACGGTCTGCACCTGCACGTCGTACCCCAGGTTCTTCAGCTCGCGCACCAGGAAGTCCCGCACCCGGGCGTTCTCTTCCGTGCCCGTAGGGTGAGGTTTTGGGGCGATGACGCGCAGCAGGTCGAGCGCGCGGGCGGCGGAAAATTCCGAGGCGGGGGCGCTGGCGGGGACGGGCGCGGGCGGCTGCATTTGCTCGATGGCCAAAAAGACGAAGAAGCCAGTCAGCAGGAAGGCAACCATTCCCGCTTTGCCTTTCGCAAAACGCTTCGGCGATGGCGTAGGCATGAGGTCTTTCCCGAAAGAAGGTGGAGAACCAGCGCGAACGTTCAGCTCACCCGGATGAGGGGATGAGTCCGTTCCACCACTTCGCCGATCTCGCGCGCCGGCACCTGGCGCGCACCCAGCGCCTCGAGCAGGCGCGAAGCGTCCTGCGGGGCGACGGCGAGCAGCAGCCCGCCGGAAGTCTGCGGGTCGCAGAACAGGTGCTTCACTTCCTCTTCGAGGCCGGAGGCGAATTCGACACAACCGTTGACGAACTCGGCGTTGCGCTTCAGGCCGCCGGGCAGATGGCCCTGACGCGCCGCCTCGCGGGCGCCGGGCAGGAATTCCACCGCCGCGGCGTGCAGCGCCAGGCTGACGCGGCTGCCGGTGGCCATTTCGTGCCCGTGGCCGAGCAGGCCGAAGCCCGTGACGTCGGTGGCGGCGTGGACTTCAAATTCCTGCGCCGCTTCGCCGGCGGCGCGGTTGAGCGTGCGCATCGACTCCACGGCCGCTGCTTCCGCGCCCGCGGCGGCGTGCCCGGCTTTGACCGCCGTGGCAATCACCCCCGTGCCCAATCGCTTGGTGAGCAGCAGGCGGTCGCCCGGCCGCGCGCCGGAGTTGGAGAGGATGCGCCGCGGATCGATGAGGCCGGTCACGGCGTAGCCGAACTTGATTTCGTCGTCGCCGATCGAGTGGCCGCCGATCACTGCGCAGGCCGCTTCCTGCATCTTGGCCATGCCGCCCTGCATGATTTTCTCCAGCACGTCCAGGGCGACGCCTTTTTGCGGAAAGCCCACGATGGAGAGCGCAGAGATGGGCCGCGCGCCCATGGCGTAGATGTCGGAAAGGGCGTTGGCCGCCGCCACCTCGCCGAAGGTGAAGGGGTCGTCGACGATGGGCGTGAAGAAATCCACCGTCTGCACCAGCGCCAGGTCGTCGGCGAGTCGATACACCCCTGCGTCGTCGGCGGTGTCAAAGCCGATGAGGACGTTAGGGTCGGATTGCCGGGGCAGCTTGGGCAGCACGGAGCCCAAAATACTTGGGCTCAATTTGGCCGCTCAACCCGCCGCTTTCACCATCGCGGTCAGCCGCGTACGCTGGTCCATAGCGGTCTGATTATATGCGGCGCCCGGAGAATAGCCAACAGCGAAGCCGTCTCCGCGGCCGCGAAGGCTGCTGAGTATAGGCGGGGTCAAGCTGTACTCTGTTGCATTTCAGATTTGACACAGAGAACACGGAGGGACTCTGCGGCCTCTGTGTCAAGGCTTTCGTGCCCCGCCCGCTGAAAACCGAGACCTGACCACACACAACCTTTCACTGCTACAATAACCCCAGGCAACAATCCCTCAATCGGAGAGGTTGGCATGTTTGCATTCCGCGGCGTGGATTACCTGGAGATTGACTCGCTATTTTCCGACCAGGAGAAGCTGGTGCGGCAGACGGTGCGCGAGTTTGTGGAGAAGGAAGTGATTCCCAACATCGAACACTGGAACCGCGAGGCCAAGTTTCCGCAGCACCTGGTGGGGCCCATGGGCGAACTGGGGTTCCTGGGCGCCAACCTGACGGGCTACGGCTGCGCGGGAATGAACAACGTCGAGTACGGGCTGATCATGCAGGAACTGGAGCGCGGCGACAGCGGCCTGCGCAGCTTTGCGAGCGTGCAGGGCGCCCTGGTCATGTACCCCATCCACGAGTACGGCAGCGAGGAGCAGAAGCAGAAATGGCTGCCCGCCCTCCAGCAAGGCAAGGCCGTCGGCTGCTTCGGCCTGACGGAGCCCGACTTCGGCTCCAACCCCGCGGGCATGCGCACCCGCGCGGTGAAAGACGGCGGCCATTACGTGCTCAACGGCGAAAAGGCCTGGATCACCAACGGCAACATTGCCGATGTGGCGGTGGTTTGGGCACGGACGCCCGAAGGCGTGCGGGGCTTTTTGGTCGAAAAGGGCACGCCCGGCTACACCACGCGCGACATCAAGGGCAAGCTCTCTCTGCGCGCCTCGGTGACTTCCATCCTGTCGCTTCAGGATGTGCGCGTGGCGGCCGCGCAGATGCTTCCCGGCGCGCAGGGGATGAAGGCGCCGCTCGCCTGCCTGACCCAGGCGCGCTACGGCATCGGCTGGGGGGTCATCGGGGCGGCCATGGCCTGCTACAACGAAGCGCTCGAATACGCCAAGGTGCGCAAGCAGTTCGACGATAAGCCCATCGCCTCGCACCAGATGATTCAGGAGAAGTTTGCGGAGATGATCTCCGAGATCACCAAGGCGCAGCTGCTGGCCGTGCAGGTGGGCCGGCTTAAGGACCGCGGGCGCGCCGACCACGCCCACGTGTCCATGCTCAAGCGCAACAACGTGCGCATGGCGCTGGAAGTGGCGCGCGCGGCGCGCGACATCCTGGGCGCCAACGGCGTCGCCGACGAGTACCCCATCTTCCGCCACATGTGCAACCTGGAGTCGGTCTTCACCTACGAGGGCACGCACAACATCCATACCCTCATCATCGGAGAGCGCGTGACGGGGATTGCGGCCTACAAATAGCGGCGGCGCCCTGAACGGGTTGAGAAGTCGCGGGTCTTGGAATAATGCACCTAAATGGTGTAAAATGGTGTCATGGCAACCAGAAAGCCAACCTCGGCAAGATCCGTCCGGCGAAGCGTCACTCTGTCGCGCGAGGTCGCGCGGCACGTGGACGCTCTCGCCAAGCGCCGCCGCCTGAGCGACAACCGGGTGTTGGTAGAGCTGATCGAGCAAGGCCTGGAGGCCCGCCAGCAAAAAGAAAAGGCCTTTTTCGATCTGGCGGAACGGTTTCGCCGCACCTCCGACCCGGGCGAAGCCAAGGCCTTAGGAGAAGAGCTGGGGCGGTTCGTCTTCGCTGAGTAATGCCTCACATCGAGACTTGGTCTCGCCTCCCTGCCGCGGTGCGCACCCACCTGATCGAGCGCATGCGCGACCGCTACATCGATCTCGAAGACCTCAACCGGCTTCGCCTGTGGCTCGAAACCAAGCCCACTGTTCCCGAGGGTCCCTGGTACAAGGACTTCGGATCCTTCAAGCTCTGCGGCGAGGGCCGACTGCCCAAGACCTTTCTTCTGCCGGGACAAGCTGCGAGGGGTGAGAAGCTCTGAGGAACCGTGCCCTGAGCGGGTGAGGCGGGCGCCGGTGATCCACCCTCCGGAGCTTCGCTACTACGGAGGACGGGCAGACCGGCGCTACAGTTTCCGACGCCTAATCCCCAACCCCTAGCCCCGGCCCCCTCTTCTTCAGCCGTTGACGGCCTTCATGGCCATTTCCGGGTAACGTTCGCCGACGGCGGCGCCCTGGGGAGCGATTTCGTTGATGCTCTTCAGTTCCTCGGGCGTCAGGCGGACGTCGAGCGCGGCGAGGTTTTCGTCCAGGTGTTTCTGCGAGGTCGTGCCGGGTATGGGCACGATCTTGGCGCCCTGCGCGAGCACCCAGGCGAGCGCCAATTGTCCGGGCAGGCAGCCCTTCTGCCCGGCCAGTTGCTCGATGTGGCGGACCAACTCCAGGTTCTTCTCGAAATTCCCTCCCAGAAAGCGCGGCATGTTGCGCCGCCAATCGTCCGCTGCCAGGTCCTCGTAGCGGCGGATGGCGCCGGTGAGAAATCCGCGGCCGAGCGGGCTGTAGGGCACGAAGGTGATGCCCAGCTCGCGGCAGAGGGGCAGAAGCTCGTCCTCGGGCTCGCGCGACCAGAGCGAGTACTCGGTTTGCAAGGCCGAGATGGGATGGGTTTTGTGGGCGCGGCGGATGGTGGCGGGAGCGGCTTCCGAAAGTCCCAGAAAGCGCACCTTGCCTTCCTCGATGAGCCGCGACATGGCGCCCACAGTTTCCTCGATAGGCACCGAGCGGTCCACGCGGTGCTGGTAGTAGAGGTCGAGATGCTCCACGCCCAGGCGCTTCAAGCTCGCGTCGCAGCACTGGCGGACGTACTCGGGGCGGCCGTTGACGCCCACAAAGGCGCCGTCGGGCCGGCGGACGTTTCCGAACTTGCTGGCCAGAATCACGCCCTCGCGCCGCCCCTTGATCGCTTGGCCCACCAACTGCTCGTTGCGGCCCAGGCCGTAGATATCGGCGGTGTCGAGGAAATCGACGCCCGCCTCCAGGGCGTGGTGGATGACGGCGATGGACTGGGCGTCGTTGCGCGTGCCGTAGAAATCCGACATGCCCATGCACCCCAGCCCCAGGGCTGAAATTTCCACTGTGGTCTTGCCCAGTTTGACGTGGCGCATATTAGGACCTCCTGAAGAATTCGCGAATAAGCTGAAAACTCAGCATAGCACCCGCCTTACGAGCGGCCAAGGGGAGCGAAACATCGGCAACGCCGCACGCTTCGGGGAGACGTGGAACGGCTGAGTGAGTTGCGGTAGACTGGAGCTTCCAGAGGTCCAAGCCAACGGCGAAAAGGGGGCAGTTATGGAAGCGGAACTTTCCCTGGAGTTCATTCGAGTGGTGGAGGAGGCGGCCATCGCCTCGGCGCGCACCATGGGGCAGGGCGACCGCAAGGGTTCCGACCGCGCCGCCGTGGAAGCCATGCGGCGGGTGATGGACACCGTCCCCATGGAGGGCACGGTGGTCATCGGCGAGGGCGAGCGCGACGAGGCCCCCATGCTCTACATCGGCGAGAAAGTGGGCATGAAGGGCGAGGACGGCGACGAGCTGCAGGAGATTGACATCGCTGTTGACCCCCTGGAGGGCACCAACCTCTGCGCCATGGGCGTGGCGGGCGCCATCACCGTCCTGGCGGCTTCCGAGCGCGGCGGGCTGCTGCACGCCCCCGACTGCTACATGGAGAAGCTTATCGTGGGGCCGAGCTCCAAGGGTGCGGTGGACCTGGACGCCCCGGTACGCGACAACCTGAACGCCATCGCCCGGCGTCTGGGGCGCGACGTGGCCGACTTGGTGGTGGTGGTGCTCGACCGCCCGCGCCACCAGAAGCTGATTTCCGATATTCGCGAGGCGGGTGCGCGCATCCGGCTGATTTCCGACGGCGACCTCTCGGCCGGCATTACCGCGTCGGTGCTGGGCACGGGCGTGCACGCGGTGATGGGCATCGGGGGAGCGCCGGAAGGGGTGATTACCGCCGCCGCCCTACGCTGCCTGAACGGTGAAATCCAGGCGCGCCTGGTGGTCAAGGACCAGGCGCAGGCCGAGCGCCTCCGCTCCATGGGAGTGACCGACCTCAAGAAGGTTTACTCGACGACCGACTTGGCCCCCGGCGAGGAGATCCTTTTTGCCGCCACCGGCGTCACCGACGGGAGCCTGCTGCGCGGCGTGCGCTTCTTCGGCGACGGCATCCGCACCCAGTCGCTGGCCATGACCCTCAGCACCCGCCGGGTGCGCTATCTCGATACCGTTCACCTGTCGCGCCGCCCGGACTTCAAGGTGCGCTTCTTCTAGCCGCGGCGGGGACGCGATTCCGGGAACCGGCGGGTGCCCGGATGCGTAGGAGAGATTAAGGAAGCAGGCTCGAGAAGGAGTGTCTTATGGGAGCAACACCGCAACCGCCCCGGCCGCCCGCGGCGCCCCAGCCCCCGCGTTCGGGGAGCAACCTCGTTCCCATCGTCTTGCTGATTGTGGCCCTGGTCGTGGTCGTCGCGGGCCTGGCCGTTTGGACGGGCGCGCGCTTCCTCTCCCGGAGCGTGCAGGTGGAAGTGGACCGCGGCAGCAGGGGAGGCAAAGACGTTTCCATCCGCACCCCGGTCGGCGACTTCGAGGTGCACAAGCAGGCCGACATCAGCGAGGCGCGCCTGGGCTTGCCCTTCTACCCCGGCGCCCGGCGGGTGACCGACAACGACTCCGTCGCCCTGAGCATGAGCTTCCCCGGCGAGCAGAACGTCAACGTGATCGTCGGCAAGTTCGATACCTCCGATCCCGTCAACAAGGTGACGGAGTTTTACCAGAAGCGGATCGGCGACGAGGTCACCAAATTCACCCAGCGCGATGCGCAGGGGAAGACGGTCTTTGAGATCAAGCAGGACAAGCAGGTGCGCGTGGTGGCGTTGAAGCCCCAGTTCGACGGCACGCGCATCGAGCTGGTGCGCGTCACCCACGGCGAAGCGCAAGCCAACTGACGCCGGGCGCGGCCGCGGAGGCTGCTGCGGGCTAGCGCGGCCCGTGCAGAAGAGCCGCCACCAGGGCGATCAGGAAAAACAACGCCAGCACCAGCAGGATCACCCGCGCCAGCGGGCTGGGCTCCCTCTCCACGAACGGGCACGGCGCCTCGGGCCGTTTCCGCCTCACCAGGTACCAGGGAAAAAAGACAATCCACAGGAACAGTGTGCCCAGGCCCCAATGGAATGGTTTGGGAAGGCGCTTCTGGCGGGCGTCGAAGAAGACCCAGAGCGAGGAGAGTATCTGCACGCCCGTGACCAGGAAGCGCGCTTGCTCCAGGCCCAGCAGCATGAGCGCCGCCGCTGCGCCCAGCCAGGTGAGACCCAGGACCAGCAGAAGCATCCGCCACGGGTAGCGCACGGGAGGAACGGTGGGGAGCGGCGGCTTGGCCGCGCTGCCCGGGAGCGGTTGCGCGGGGCCGCCGGCGGGCGCTCGCGCCGGAGCCTCGGGCGAGACCGGCGCCGGCGCGCGGCGAATCTGCGCGGGGTCGATGGGCTCCCGGCAGACCACGCACACCCGGCAGGTGGGCGCCAGCATCTGCCCGCAGTGCGGACAGGCGAAGGGCTCGTCGAGCGGATCGGCGGGCGCGGGACTCGCTCTGTCGGCCGCCGGGCCGTCCGGGGGATGGAATTCGTCGGTCATGGGGATTTCCGCCGCGGCGGCTCAGCGCTGCAAGTTCCAGCCCGCGTGCTCTTTCCAGTCTAACACTTCCCGGTAAGGGACCTGGCGCTTCAACTCGGCGAAGCCGCGCAAGTGCCCCTGCGCGCGGTTGCCGCCCTGCGACTGGTAGAACCACCAGGCTTCCTGTGCGCGCTCCAGAACCGGCCCCGAAACGTAGAACACGTGCCGGGCGTAATGGTAGGGAGTTGGAGGAAGGGTTTTGGGATTGTAGACGCGGTCCACCAGCAGCTGCGGAGGCCAGTCGAGGGTTCCCTGCCCGAGCATTTCCTGAAGCGCCTTGACCACCAGATAGTTGTTCACAATGTGGTCAATGTGGCCTTCGGCGGGCGGGTGTGCGGTGACGATTACCTGCGGCCGGAAACGCGCGATGAGCTTTTCCACTTCCTCCACCACCGCGTCGCGCGCGTAAGCAAGATTGGGCAGGGCGAGATCAGGGTACGGCGCGTGGTCGCTGGCCAGCATCACGGAAAGGTACGGGTGGGCGGCCGAGGGGTGGTCGTACCAGATCTGCCCTGAGCCGCCGTCCGGCAGGCCCAGGAAGAGGATGTCGTCCGCGGGTACCCCCAGGTGGGCGAGCGAGGCGCGCGTCTCGTTCATGCGCAGCTCGCCGAAATTGAGCGCCTCGGCGGGCGAGCACGAGTGCTGGTAATAGCGGTCGCAGGAGCCCGCGTCGCCGCCGGTGAAGTAGACGAAGTGAATGGGGATGTGGTTCTCGACGGCGGCGCGCGTCCAGCCGCTCCAGCCGCCTTCGTCGTCTTCGTGCGCGCAGAAAATCAGAATGGATTTGGGCAGAGGGTTGGCGGCCAGCTCCAGATCGTTCGAGCCCAACACCTGGCCGAAGGAATTGACCGCTTGGACGCGCACGCGGTAGAGCCCCACTTGGGGAAGGCGGAAGGCCGCGGCACGTTCGAGCGGCGGCGCGCCGGGAATCAGGTCCACGCGCGCGTCCACCACCTGGCGCGTCAGCTCGCTGCCGCCCGCGTCGAGCAACCGCGCCACCACCTCGACGCCACGCCAGGGAGCGTCGGTGGGATTGGCGAGGGTGAAATTCACCGTCGCCTCGGCCCCCACCGGATACATCGTGTGCTCGCTGTTGAAGCGCACGGCGCCGAAGTTCAGGTCTGTAGGATAAAAGTGCCGGTAGGAAGTGGTGTCCACGTCCTTCAGCTCGCTGTAAACGTACTGCCCGGGATAGGGCGTCGAAGCTGTCGAGCCTGGGGGGCGGACGAAAATCAGTTGGCTGAAAGAGATGTCGTAGATTTCTTGGCGCGCCCGGTCCCACACCACCACGCCGTACTGGTGCACTTGCGGCTTGGTCACCTGCGGCGCTACGGCGCAGGAAGCGGCGTCGAGCCGCGTCTGCTCGCCGGCCGCCAGCGACACGCCGGCGGAAAGGGTTCGGATGCTCGCCGCGGCCTTCTGCGCGGGCCCGGCAATCCACGGCCAGTAGCGGTTGGAAAATTCCACGCGCAGGCCGTCGAGGCGCCGGCCGCTGACATTGCGCAGCGTCACCCGGCAAGGGACCGGGTCGCCGGAAGCATAGAAAGTCTTGGGAAGCTTGATGGCGGTGATTTTCACCAGCTTGCGATAGACGGCAAAGGAAGCGGCGTCGCGCGCGGTGTCGCCGGCCGAAGGCGCCACGGCCAGGGTGTAGCGCCCGGTGCGGGCGTTTTCGGGAATGCGCCACAGCTCGCGAAAGGCGGCGGCGGAGCCGCCGGGATTTTCTCGAAGTGCCGCGTGGTCGAGCAGCGGCTGCGAGTCGCCGTCGTAGCGCAACGTGAAGCGCCAATCGGTGGAGGGCGGCGCCAGCTTGCTGTCCGGCGCGGCCACGGCCACATAAACCACCGCGCCGACGTTGTAATCGCTGCGGTCCGTGACGACGCGCAGCGCCGTCGAGGCGTGCGCCGCACCGGCCGCTAATCCCAGTGCTGCGGAAAGCGCAAGCATCCAGACGGTTCTTTCCAGGGCGCGATAGGCGGCGCGGCGGGCGGCGTGACGCATAGCGGATTCTCCTTTGGAAAGTACCAATTATAGGGTGCCGCGGGGCGAGCGTCCAGTTGTAGCGCCGGTCTTAAGGTTGCGCGTGATGGAGCAACGGGAGCCGGCGCTCTCGCAGAGCTGTATCCGCGCTCTCTGTGCGGCGTCTCTGTGGGCTCTGTGTTGAAGTCTTTCCCCGTCAGCTCTGGGCGGGCGAATCTTCCAAGGGCACGGCCTCGGGGCGCGCGCCGGCTTTGGCGAGAATCGTGTAGACGATCAGGCCGGTCAGGAAGGAGAGCAGCGGCGCGGGGCGATCGTAGCGCAGCAGGACGGCGGGAACGTGCGGGATACGGTCGAGGATGCCGACCAGGAAGCCGCAGGCCCAGGCGGCGTAGCCGGCAAAATTGATGCCGCGGCGCGGACCCGCCCAGCGGCGGCCCGAAAGCAGGTACTCGGCGGCCATGGCGCCGCAGATGGGTCCGAACGAAGCTCCCACCAGCACGAAGAACCCTACCAGGTTCTTGACCACGCCGCTCAGCGCCAGTACCGTGCCCGCCGTCACCCCGATAAGGGTGGAAAGGTTGCGCGGCACGCGCCGCAGCGTGGTGCCGAAACTGTTGGCGGCGATGAACACGCCGAAACAGGTAGGCACGGCCGAGGCGGCGGCGAAGAGAAAGAACATGGCCGGGGCGAGTGAGCCCGAAGCGCGGATGGCTCCTTCGTAGGAATAGTCGCGCAGGCCGGTCGAGCCGATGTGGCCGGCGACGGAGAGGATGGGCAGCGCGCCCGCCACCAGCATCGAAAGCGTGATTCCGGTCAACCCGCCCAGGATTACATCGCGGCGATTCCGGCTGTGCACGGCAAAGTCGGCGCCCGCCGCCCCCGCCGTGGCCGAGTAGCCGATGGCGAGCGTCAGCATCATCAGAAAGCCGTCCAGGGGCGCGTGGTGCTCGGGGTGGTACTGCGGGATGCCGCCGCGGTTGGTCCAGAAGACGATGACAATCATCACCAGCGGCGCCCAGTTGAGCACGTTCCCCACCATGGCCACGTAGCGGATGCCCTTGATGGAAATCCACGTGAAGCCATAGGCCCACACCAGCACCAACACCACAAACAGCGTGTGGGAATTGTTGTTCAGGCCTTTGAGGATGAAGTCGGCGGAGTAGTAGGTGGCCACCGAAAACCAGCCGATTTGCAGCGCGCCCATCAGCAGGCCGGGCATCACGTAGCCGCCCGTGGTGCCGAAGGCCGAGGTGCCCACGATGTAGAGCGTCCGGCGGGTGGTGAGGCCCAGCATGGCGGGCGTGAAGTAAAAACACGCGAAGGCGATCAGCCCCGCCGCCACCAGCGCCGCGATGCAGAGGCCCAGGTTGGCGCGGCTGATGGTGGGCCCCGCCAGGCTGAGATAGAACGCGTACCAGAGATAGATGCCCGCGTAGGACGGAAAGGTGTTGCGATACCACGGCCCGCGCTCGCTGGCAGGCGCGGGCGTTGAGGTGCGGACGTATTCGGGCAGCGGCTCGGCCATCGGGTCTCCTCGGACGCGCAGACTTCTTCCGCGTGCTTATGGCTTGGCGGGAACAATAATCGCCTTTGCGCTGCGATGCAAGAGGGGAGTTGAACGCGGCGCTGTGGCGAGTCGTTGACTTCGCCACCGCGAAGGTTTTGAATGGATAGTCCGGCCTCGTTGGACTTGCCCTTTGCACCCACCCGGCGCCTGCCTGCCCCGCCTGCGGCGGGCAAGCGCAAGCAGGGCAGGCGCGCCGGTCGAAGGCCGCGGACGCCGCCCGCGCCAGAACCTCGAAAGGAAGAGACATGCAACCCTTGGACCCCATTTTGAAGCCGCGCTCGATTGCCGTGGTA
>JBJKQV010000118.1:0-13568 GCA_046704985.1 Terriglobia bacterium | reverse complement strand
TGGCCAAGCGGCGCGCTTCCTTCTCGCGCCGGGCGGAGAGGATGACCTCGGCGCCTTCGGCGCGCAGGGCGTAAGCGGCGGCACGCGCCGCCCCGCCCGCCCCCAGGATCAGGATGCGGCTGCCCGCCAGGCGCAGGCGCTTGACCAGAACTTCCACCACCGCCGCGGCGTCGGTATTCCAGCCCATCCACTTGCCGTGCTGCAGGGCCACGGTGTTGCAGGCGCCGATCTGGCGCGCCAGCGGGTCCAGCCAGTCGAGCTCGCGGATGATGGCGCGCTTGTAGGGCATGGTGACGCTGAAGCCGTGGAAGCCCATGTGGCGCGCGAACTTGAGGAAATCGCCCAGCCGCGAAGTCTCGCAGGGCAGGTAGAGGGCGTTGACGTGCTTGGCCTGGAAAGCGGCGTTGTGCATGGAGGGCGAAAGCGACAGCGACGCGTGCGAGCCCACTATGCCGTAAAGGCGCGTGCGCCGGTCGAGGTGATCCACGCGGTAAAGCGAGCGCATCACGTCGGAAGGCAGCTGCCCGGAGGCCACGCTCAGGTGGTTGCCCGCCGAGGCGTAGGTGAAAGGGCTTCCCCAGCGCAGCGCCAGCAGGCGGGAAGGCAGCCCCGACGGCCCCATGCCCAGCGCCACCACCTTGGGGTTGTGGCGCCCGTGGGCCTTGAGCAGGTTGAGAATCTTCAGGTTGTCGCTCAGCTCGCGCGCTTGCCCGGCAATTTTCACCACCGGCACGGGCAGACGCGCCATTTTCCGGTAAATCTCGCCAAGCGCCGGGAGCTTGCGGTAGTTGTGATAGGAAACGATGACCTTGGCGGGACGAAATTCCCGCAGCACCGAGGAGCCCAGACGCTCGACCGATTCCAGCTCCAGGTCCACCCAGCGGCAGCCGGCGCGCACCGCCGACTGCAACAAGCGTACCTGCTCTTCCACCTTACCCTGGAAATATCCCCCCGCCTGCTGCCGGCGGCAGGTAGCAATCACCTGCGGACCGTGCAAGCGCAAGAGCATCTGGTGCACCTGCGACTCAAAATTGTCCAGATTGCGGAGGCAGTCTAGGCGCAATTCGTAGCCCACCGGCGCCCCGCTCAACCTTTCGGCCTGCGCTTCGGCCATGCTCAAGGAAGGAGCCGCTAATGTAACAATGATTCTGGGACTGGTGGCCTTAGCCAAGCTGTTTACCTCAGGACGCAACCCGGGGCTAGACTCAAACGACTGATTATAAAGCATTTGGTAGCAAGTTGGCAAGAGATTTTGCGCAAGAGTCAAAAGCCCCTCCATGGCTGAGGCGAGGAATTTATACAACTAGCTCATTATAAACAAGTTAAAAGATTCGCCGGCGCCAGCGGCAAGGGAGCCCCAGGGCGCGCAGCAAGCTTGCCGTTGCCCCCTCAAGCGAGTATATTATGGCACCTCTGCTGCCCCCCATCTCGCCGCCGCAAGGGTGCACGGACTCAAAAGGATTTTCTAGTCGCCGTTCCAGTTTCCGAGGTCGAAAATGAAAAACCGATTGCTTTGGATATTGGCGTGCTGCGCGCTGGTGTGCTGTTCTTTGGCCGTCCCGGCCAGGGGCCAGGACAATCTCAAGGCCGAGATGGCCAAGATCTACTGGCCCGCTTACCAGGACCAAACGGTCAAGCTTCTCCAGGAATATCTTCGCATCAACACTTCCAACCCCCCGGGAAACGAATTGCAGGCGGCGGAGTTTTTCCATCGCCTGTTCGACTCGGCAGGCATTCCGAACACCATTTATGAATACGTGCCCCACCGCGCAGACATCTACGCGGTGCTGAAAGGCGACGGCAGCCTGCGGCCGATCGTCCTGCTCAGCCACATGGACGTGGTGCGCGCCGACGCCAGCCGCTGGCAGCAGCCGCCCTTCGCCGCCAACATCGTCAACGGCCTGCTTTACGGCCGCGGCGCCCTGGACATGAAAGACGAAGGCCTGCTGCACGCCATGGTGATGCTCATCGCGGCGCGCGAGCACTTGCCGCTGAAGCGCGACCTGATCTTTCTGGCCACTTCCGACGAGGAGGTCAGCGACACGGGCAGCACCTGGTTTCTGGCCCATCACGCCGACCTGGTCCGCCACGCCGAGTATCTGATCACCGAGGGGGGAGCGAACCTGGTCTACCCTAACGGCAAGGTCCTCTACGGCGTGGGGGTGGCGGAGAAGGCGCCGCTTTGGCTGCGTCTGGTGGCCACCGGGCCGGGCGGGCACGCCTCGGTTCCTATTGCCGACTCGGCGCCCAACCGCCTGGTCGAGGCGGCAAACCGCGTCGTCCACTGGCAGACGCCCATCGTGCTGCTCCCCGCGGTGGAAGAATTCTTCCGCGACGTCGCGCCGCTCGAGAAGGAGCCCCTGGCTTCCAAGTTTCGGGACATTCGCCAGTCCCTCCAGGACCCCGCGTTCGTGAAGGAACTGACCGCCGACCCGGATTACAACTACCTGCTGCGCAACACCGTCTCGCTGACGGAGTTGAAAGGCTCGTCGCAAACCAACGTCATCCCCGCCACCGCCTACGCCGAGCTGGACGTCCGGCTGCTGCCCGGGCAGGACCCCGACGCCTTCATCGCCCAGTTACGCCAGGTGGTGGACGACCCGGGAATCCGCATCGAGCGCGTCAACACCTTCCATCTCCCCAACTCCTCCTCCACGCATACGGCGCTCTTCCGCATCATCGAGCAGGTGGTGCACCAGTACGACCCGCAGGCGCTGCTCACCCCGCTGATGGGCAGCGGCTACACGGAAAGCCAGATGTACCGCCCGCTGGGCATCACCGCATACGGGTTCGTTCCCGTCGTGGTCACGCCCGAGGAAGACGGCACCCAGCACGCCGCCAACGAGCGCATTCCGGTCGCGCAGCTGCGGCGCGCCGTAAAGATGTTGTACGAAGTGGTGGCGCGCGCCGCCAACCCGTAAAGCGCGGTTGTACCCAGGGCCCGCCGGCCGTGCGCCGGCGGACCCTCATGCCCGATGTTCTTCCCGCCTCCGGGTTGCGCGGCGTGGGGGCGCGCGGCACTGTCGCGCGCGCCCGGAGGCCGTCCGCCTTCCCGCCACAATCAACTTGACCGGCAAAAACGGCCCGGGTATAGTTCGAGACCGGAAATCGGGGCGAACAGGCTCGCAATCAAGCAAGACTTAGCTTGGCCCAAGTCAGTCAGGTGCGCCAAGCCGTGAGCCGCTTCCGCCTCAGGGCCACCTCGCAGTCTTTATCCTGGGCAAATTCATTTTGGGGGGATACCCATGAAGTTCTACCGACTCTTAGTTCTCTTGCCCTTTTTGCTTGCGGCGAGTGCGGTAGCGCAGGAAACACCCTTCAGCGTACAGCTGACCGCCTCGCTGAGTTCCTCCGGAAACCACCAAGGCGATCCGGTGACCGCCAGCGTCGTCAGCCCTGCTTCCTGCAAGGGCGACTTGATGCAAGGCAAGGTTACGCAAGTAGGCCGCGCGGAGGTGCAATTTACCTTTGATACGCTCGTGCACGGCAGCCAGTCCATTCCCATTTCCACCACCGTTACTTCCATCGCCAACTCCAAGGGGCAGCAGGGGGTGGACGAAAATGGCAATTCCATCCAGACCGGCGCCGCCCAGCCGCACAAGAAGCACCACTCGGGCTGGGGGCATTTCGGGAGCAGCATCGGCGGCATGATCAACTCCACCGCCCAGCAGATCGGCGGCGACGTGGACACGGCAGCGGGGATGCTGCCCACCCAGGTCAGCTCGTCGGGCTCATCAATGACGCTGGGGGTGGGGGCGACCATCGGGTTGAACGTCAAATCCACCAGCGGAACGGATTTGGCCAGCCTCGCGCCCAATCACCCCGCCCAGGCCTCCGACTCCGGCGCACCGGCGGGTACAAGCTCGGCGGCGGGGACGAGCTCGGCCTCGGCCAGCCAGCCCAATCTTGTCACCACTAAGCAGGATTTCGTTCCCGGCGAGAAGACCGTTTTCATGGACAACTTCCACGACATGCCGCCCGGCGAGCCGCCGCCGCATTGGAAAGTGCGCAACGGAACGGTTTCGCTGGCCATGGGCGGGGGCATTCGGGAGCTGCGCGTCAACAAAGACGTCAACCTGACCTCCGCCACGCTGAGCGTTCCGGAAGATTTCACGTTTCAGATCAAGTACACGGAGGGAGACACGGGGGCGACGGACGTGCACTTTCGAGACAAAGCGGACGACGACAGCTTTGACCTGGACATCGACTCCGCCAGCACCGGCACCGTCAGCCTGACAGGTCCCGGCGGCCCCAACTCGGGCTCGCTGGGCTCCGCCGACATCAAGAAGGGTGAATGTATCAATCCCTGCGAGGTTGATGTGTGGGCCCAGGGCGGCCGCGTGCGTCTTTACTTCAACGGCAAGCGGGTCGGCGACGCCAACGAAGTCCACTATAATCCGGTTACCCATCTGGTGATCCACCCCGCTTGGTCAACCGTCGGGCTCCGCAGCATCCGCCTTGCCGAAACCGCCCCCGACCCGGCCCGGGTGCTGGCCAGCACCGGCAAGTTCGTCACCCACGGTATCTATTTCGACACCGACAGCGCCACCTTGAAGCCCGCCTCGGCCGGGGTCATCAAGGAAATCTCCACCGCCCTCTACAAGCAACCGGACATGAAGCTCGAAATCGACGGCTACACGGATTCCACCGGCAACGCTGCGCACAACCAGGACCTTTCGCAGCGGCGCGCCGCGGCGGTGATGAAAGTGCTGGTCTCGCAGTTCGGCATTGACCAGAGCCGCCTGAGCGCCAAGGGCTACGGAGACGCGAATCCCATCGCCAGCAACAGCACGGCGGCGGGACGCGCCGATAACCGCCGGGTGGAGTTCATTAAGGAAGGCGCAAACGGCGGAAGTTCGTCGGGCGGCGGCGCGGGAGGCGAGGCGAGCGCCTCGCCCTCGGCGCCCGCCGCAGGGACGCAGGCCGGCGCTTCGGCTGGACGTTGCGCCCCGCCCGCCGTTCCCACCGGCACGAAGCTCTTTCCCGCCTACACGAGCGGCACCAAAAACTACGTGCCGCTCAAGCCCCCGGAGCGGGTCGCTTACCTGATGCTGCTGAGCATCCGCAAGCTCGAACAGCGCTGCGACAACGAGCTCAATCACTACTGCACGCTCCCCGAGCTGGTGCGGGGCGTCCAGGGGAGCAAGGAATCCTTCAACGGACCGCTCATCGCCCTGACCGCGAACCCGGCTTGTGATCCCCATTACCACTACGCGGTCGCGAAGGTGATGGGCGGCTGGCGGCTGACCATCGAACCCCGCCGCGCCGGGTTGGGAGGGTTCCTCGATAACGAAGGCGCTCCTCCGGGGACCGGCATCTATTACAACCCCAACGGCGCCGCCACCCGGCACAGTCGCAAGCTGAACGGCAACGGCTGGGGCGTGGGGCCGCACATGCAAGGAGGTGACTTCGAACACCACAAGGGCTAGGCACGGCGGCGCGGGGGATCGTCAAGCAGTCGCAAAACCTCCGCACGGGCAGTGAGCTTTTGAAGGTTGTACGCAAGGGCTGCGGATTGAGCGCCGCCCTTTCCGCCTGTGCGTTGCGCAGCAGTTCGATGCACAACGATCAGAGCCCTTGGGAGGCAGAAAAGAGGAACGAACATGGACCCGAGCACCCCGAACGCGGCCAAGCGGGCCGGTTTTCTTCGCGAAGGATTTCGCGAAATCGGCCGGAGGCTTGACCGAAGGAAGCTGCGAAAGCAGTCCCGAACGCTCGGTACGGAACGCAGCGAAGCCGCCACGCGGCTGGGCGAGGAGGCTTGGCGCCAAAAGGCGGGCCTGGACGATTCAGCCGAGCTCCGAACGCAGCTGGAAGGATTGGAAGCGCGCGCCGGCGCGCTGAGTGCCACCCAAACCAAGCTCCAGCAAGAGAAGACCTCCCTCGACGCCCGGCAACGGGACGAAACCTCGAAATACGACGCGCTGCGCAAGGGAGTCGAGGCCAAAAAGCAGCCGGTGGACGCGGCAATCGAGACCGCCCGCCGGCGCCTCAACGAGCAAACGCGCAGCGTCGCCAATCTTCAGGCCCGCCTCAGCTCGCTGGCTTCGCAACTCTCGGCACTCGAAAAACCTCCCGCCCAAGGCGCCACTCAGGACGCGAGCAAACTCGCCCAGCAGGAGTCCCGCAAGCAGCAACTCACAGCGGAGCAGAAGAGCGCTGCGGAGGAGCTGGCCAAAGCCGACGCCAGCGTGCCGGCGCTCAGCGCCGAGGTCACGCGGCTGGAGGGCGAAAGCAAGCAACTCGCCGCGGAAATCCAAAAGGTCGAAGCGGACCGCAAGGCGGCGCTCGCCCCCATCCTGGCGGAACTCCAACGCGTGGGAGGCGAAACAAACGCCGCGCAGAAGGAAGCGGGCTCGGTCGCCGACGCGCAGCGCGTGGCTTGGACGCAATTGGGAGTGGCGCTCTACGAGCGCAAGAGCCCCGAGCCGGCCTTGGCGGCGGGGATCGCCGCGATGGCGGCGCTGGACGGCCGCCGCTCGTCCACCCAGTCCGCTCTGGACGCCTCGCTCCTGCTGACCCACTCGATGCCGCCGGGAACCATGCTGAAGTTCTTCATCACTCTAGTGCTCGTTCCTTTGCTGCTCGTCGTGCTGGCGGTCGGAAGTTTCCTGGCCTGGACCTGGTGGCAGTATCGCCCGCCGGGAGACAATCAGACGGAGCAGACGCAGGGAGAAACCAATCCCCTTCTCAGCCAGCCGCTGGCAAACCTCCCTCCCTATATTCTTGCCGACAAGCTCGCCAACGCAAAGTCGGAAGAGGAAGTGGCCGACCTGATGCTCCAGGCGTTCAAGACCATCCACCTGGGGGTTTACACCGCCGACGGAAAGCAAATCCTGGCGGGGAGCGAGCGCAACGACAAGGACTTCTATTTGTACGATTTCGAGGTGCGCATCCTCGCTCACGCTTTTTTTGTGCACAACGTCACGAACTTCGATGATGAAAGCGCCGGCCTGGGCGCGTCCATACTGAAGCTCGACCACCCCCAGGACTTCTCGACACTGTTCAAGCAATCCATCGTTATGGCTTACGGACAAGCCCGCGCCCAGCCCGATAACCCTTCAAGCTTCCTCCTTCTTCTGGTCGATGGGCTGGCGCGTCATCAGGTGAGGCCCTATTCGCTCGATCAGGTGGTCGGGATGCCCAGCAAGGATCTTTACTTGGATCCGTTGCAGTCCTTCCTCCTTGAGCTCGACACATTCGTGCCGCCCCCCGGAAATACCGACGATTCGTGGCGGGGATTCCTGAGGACACCTTGGGATGAGTTCGGCGTTGTTCACGCCGCGGGCCCCTGCAGCGAGATCAAAGGGGACGGTAAAGGGGGCGATTGGGGAGCGACGGCCAAAAGCATGGGGATGTTGGCCGGTGCGGTTAAGGCTGGTGGGGGTATGGCCGCAAAAGTATTGGGAAGCGGATCAGCCGAGGTGGCGGAGAAGGTCTCGAGTTTCGCGGCAGGCGCAAAACTTCTGGCGGGGGCCGTCGGGGCCATCCACGATCTGCTTTGGCTCTACGCCGTGACGATTCACATCGAGGCCATTCCTAACCTGGTCCATTGGCATCACGACAATGAGACGAACTATCCCCAGCTCCATTTTCTGGCCACCGTGACCTATCAGCTCAAGGATCCGCCCCAGGGCAAGATTCCGTGCGGCGCGGCCGCCGGCCAGTCCCTGCCCCCGTCGCCCCAGCGCTTGAAGGGCGTGCAGCTGACATGGAATGTCGTGCCGTGGGACTGTCTGGCACTCAAGAGCCAGACCGCGGAGCAGGCCAAGAACATGACCGGCGAGTCGCATTCCAATGTGGCCGGAAGCTTGAGCGGCAGCCTGGGCTTGCAGACCACCACCGAACCCGATGGGACGTCCCAGTTATTCGTGGACGTAACCTGCCACTGCCCTCAGCCGCCCTGGTCGGGAACTCGAAGCCGCGAGTATATGGTGATAGCCAACGAGCGGTATGTGAGCTCGAAACTCCCGACGTCCATCCCCGGCGGGCTCGGCCCATTGGCCGTGGCCGGTATGATCTTGAATCGCTTGCCGGGCGGAGTTGAGTACGTGATGGGCGGGCGGGCAGGTTATGCCCGCTTCACCGTGGTTCATCACGTTCACGGTCCCTATGGGGAGTAAGCAACTCCACCCGGAGTTCTCTTGAGCGGAGCGATCGGTGGCGCTCATGATGAAGTGGCTAAAGAGATCGGCGGCCGCCTGCGCCTTGCTGGTGCTGGCGCTTGCCGGGTACTGCGCCTGGGAATGCCGCAATCTGCCGACCAACCGGGAGATTCGATCCCGCTTCCGATCGCACTATTCTCCCCGCGGGCGCTCGAAGTGGGTGCCCCTCTCGGCGATTTCGCCCAAGCTTCAGACGGCCGTGATCGACTGGGAGGATCCGACGTTCTATTCCCACCACGGGGTGGTCTTCCAGGAGATTTGGCGGGCGGCGATTGAAGACCTTCGCGCGCGCCGGTACGTCCGCGGCGGCAGTACGATCACCCAGCAGGTGGCCAAGAACCTCTTCCTCACCCCGGACAAGACCTTGCGCAGGAAGCTTCGCGGAGCCGTGCTGGCCTTACGGATCGAGCATATGTTTTCCAAAGACCAGATCCTGGAAGTCTATTTGAACGTCGCCCAGTGGGGTGACGGATTCGCGGGGGCGCAGGAAGCGTCGGAGACTTACTTTGGGAAGCCGGCGGCGGCCCTGTCTTGGGACGATGCGGCGTTGTTGGCGGGCATCCTTCCCAACCCTCACCTTTACGGCCCCCTCAAGGACCCCCGCGAGGCGCATCGCCGCCGCGACGTTGTGCTCAAGGTTTTGCTGGATGACGGAGACTTGGACCCGCAAGAGTACTCTCGGGCGGTTTCCGCCCCGTGCTGCGCGCTCGTGGCGCAGACGACACCCATTGTCGCAAGGAGGTAACTTCGAGCACGTACGGCCGTAGCGCCGCCAGGGCTCGGGCGGGGAATTAGATTCGGGACTTTCATTTCGCACATCTACTACTACCCCCGCAGACCCTCCCGCGCGACCGACGGCTCGGCGATTCGAGCACGATGACAGTCTCCGCGGCCGGCAGGCCGATGCCCTGCTGCCGGCGCAACCGGCGCTCGCACGTTCTCGCGCCTCCACGCAACCTCCGGGCAAAGAACCCCCGGAGTTCCCGGCCGCGGGTCGATACCTCATTCCCCAAAGGAGGTGATGATGTCCCGACGGTTCTATCAAATCACTTTTTTGGCCCTGGCCTTTTCCCTTTGCTTCACTTTCCTCCGCCCCACGGCGTTTTCGGCTGCCCCCACAAGTTCCGCGCCGGGGCCGCGCGCCTATTCGCTGACCTACACAACCCGGCAAGTCGAGGGCGGCGTGCCTTTCAACAGCATCGTCAAAGTCTATCGGGAAGCCGGCAAAGCCGCGGTGGTCATCACCAATCTCCCCAACGCCAAGCTTCCCCAAGGCACCCACGACTTCTACGTCATGAATCTGCGCGCGCACAAATCCCGCGAGTGGAGCCCCGGCGACACCGACTGCACGGTGTCGAACTTTTCCGGCAATTCATGGTCCTATAACCCGTTTGCCGGGCCGATGCCTTTCAAGGGAATGCTGAACCCGCTGCTCGACAAGTCGCTTCCCTTCAAAGGGCATCAGGTTGGCACTGCCACCGTCATCGGACTGCAGAGCCGAGTTTACGAAGTCACCTTCCCTCCTCCCCTGCGGTCGAAATTGTGGGTCGAGGCCAGGTACGGTTTGGTGCTCAAGTCCGCCAAGCTGGGGAAGGACGGGCGATACCACGCCAGCAGCGATATCGTGGTCACCAAGTTCAGCCCCACTCAGCCGCCCGCCTCGGCCTTCGCTCTGGGAGGGCCGTGCGGCGGGTCGGCGGCGCCTTCCCACGCCAGCGGAACCGGCGCGAGCGGCGCCGGCGCCCCGGCAGCAACCGCCGGGATCGCGGTTCCCCAAGGCAACCAACTGGAGATCAAGTGGAAGGGCGGCAGCCCACTGAAGTTAAAGCCTCCTGAAGAGGTGGCCTTTATCGTGCTGGTCAGTATCGACAACCTGCAAGACCAGTGCCAGTTGTTCTTCCAGAAGTTCTGCACGCTCCCGGAGCTGGTGAAAGGGATGAAGACGAGCCAGGGCGTCATCGGGCTCAGCGTCAATCCGGCGCAGGACAAGAATTACCACTACGCGGTGGGAATTTCCGGCAAAGAGTTTGCAATCAGTGCGCGTCCCGCGCGGCCGGGCGTCGGCGGATGGCTGTGGATCCAGCACGAGTTTGGGCACGATCTCTATTTCAATCCCCAGGGCACGGCGACCGGGAAAAACAAAAAGGTCGGCAACTACTCGCTCAACGCCGATTTCACGCGCCAATAGCGGCGCCGGCGCATGAGCCGTCGGACCGGCAGGGCGCGGAGAAGCAAGTCACCTCCGCAAGCGAGGGCCAGGAGACTTTTTGAGGAGGCCATGATGTTGCGACAAACCTTTCACAGAACCATCCCGGTGCTGGCGTTTTTCTTGGCGGTGGGGATTTGGGCGGCGGGCAGCGCCTTGGCCGCCGGCGGCCAGAGCAGCTCCACGACCGGGGTAACCGTCTCGCACGGCAGCGACGGAGGTCTTGTGGTCACCCTGCACAAGGACAGCGGGTCGGTCGCGTTCTCGTATGAACTCGGTTACATGCGGTGCAACCAGAAGCACCGCACACCCCTTTTCGCGATCGGAAACGTGCGGGGGGGAGAAGGGGTGTACGGAAGCGCCAGCGGTTGCCCGTACCCGCCTGTATGTCCGCCTGGGCGGAAACCCGCCGATTATGGCACCGTGGTGCAATGCCCGGCAACGGGAGTGAAGTCGGTGAAGATCGTGCTGGAGAACGGCGGAACCGCGCTGATGGGAAAGGGCGATGCGTGCTCGCCGGTACCGGTTTCCATCGAGGCGCGCGGCGACGGCGACCACGCTTACCTCCTGGACGCTGCGGAGGAATGCCATGAGACGGTTTCTTGTCCGGGCACCTTCGGCCAGGTGCAAGCGGATGCGGGAGACACCCTCAAGGCCAATTGCAGCGACGGCGTGACCAAGCTCGTCCAGCGCCAAAGCGCCCCGTGATATTCCCTCGCGCCGCCGGCGCCGCGCCGGACGCCCCCGCGGTTGGAGGGGGAAGTTGACCGGGTTCGTGACCCATAGCGCCAAGGAGGATGGAATGGGCAGTTCATACTTCAAACTCGTTGCTCTCATGATTTTCCTGCCCGCCCTCGCCGGACCGCAGCCGCTGGCAGCGCAGAAGGCGCCCATCGAGCCGGCCAAGTCGTTTGAGGACATCCCCGCGCTCCCCAAGAGTTCCGTCGAGGTGCAACATCGCATCGCCAAGATAACCAATCCTGACGGCAAGCGCGTGGCCGGTGACAAGCTCACCCAAACGGTCGACAGCCGCCTCTTGGCGTGGAAAAAGGACATGGAGAATCAGGCCCGCGCGCAGGCTTCGCAGTACATTGCGCGCGCCATGAACCCCTACGGCGCGGGCGCCATGGGCGCCAATACGGGCAGGATGCTCGGCCAGGTACAAACCACCTGGTTCAACTTGCAGACCGACATGCAAAAGGAGAGCCAGTCCTACGTCCGGGCGCGCAATCGGATCGACGACCAATACCAGAAGAGTCTGGACCGAATCTACAACCAATATGCCGACCACCCCACGGGGAATTGCAGCGGCGCTTATATTTCCAAGTTCCAGAAAGCCGGGGACAACTACCTGAGCAAGCTCGCCACTCCCTACGGCCAGTACAAGCAGCAAATGAAGCACGTGGCCACCCAGGCGCAATCCGTGCTCGACCAGGCGAACAAGACCTTCGGCCCCCACCCGCCCGCCATCGCCCTCTCCATGGAGCAACGCCTGACGCACCTGGAAATGGGCGCGCTGGGCGGGGTCAACGCCGAAGAGAACGACCGGGCCATGGAGGTCTATCGCAAGTCCGTCCTGGTCAAACTCGAGTGCACCAACCAGCCGCACTTCTGATAGGGAGCGAAGGAGGGAGCCATGAAAATCATCCGATGGGCAGCCTGGGGGACCGGCGTCGTCGCGGTGGTGGTCATGTCGGCGTACGGCCTTAAGGTCATCCGGTGGGTGGTGCACCACCACCAGCCGGCGGACCAGGCGCAAGCCGCGCCGCGCTCCGCCGCGGAGTGCGCGCCGGAAAATCCCTGCCCAGCGCAGATTTCCGCGCATCTGGATTACAAGGAAACCTATACGGCTTCTGAGGAGGAGGCCGGCCACGGATCCTCACATGCGGAGATGACAATTTCCGCGACCTTCACCCAGAAGCTCAATATGGATTACAACTGTCCCGCCTGCGAACCGGAGTTCGACGAGATTCCTGGCACAGAGGGAAATATCCCGGGGTCGTCTTCCGGCTCCTTCAAGCTCACCTCGGAGAGCCGGTTTCAGGGCGTGCCCGACCCCATTGTCCTGTGGGACCACAGCGTGGAAACCTATGCGGGCAGCATTGTGGATGCCAACACCAACCTCGCGGATCAATTGGCTGCGGACGGCAGCCCGGTGATTGTAGGCGGGGCGGTCGCCGACAACTCCAAGCCGGCCTGCAAGACCACCGGCAACATGCACGATCCCCCGGACTCCTGCCCTCAGAATGGGGTGCTGCCGGCGCACGTGGAACTCTCCTACGAGCTCCATCCCCGGAGCGATCGGCCCGCCGCCCAACCCGCGGCGAGCCAGGCCGACAAGCAGGCGGCCCTATGGGAAGACTACCTTAGCGATAAGTGGTACGGCGCCACCACCACCAAACTCAGAACCGACGGCAGGCTCAGCGGCTACGAGGTGACCTTCGACGGCCAGAAGACCTTCGACCGCAAGGGCACGAAGGCCGAGCCCGGCGACCAGTCTTATTTCAAACATCTGCGTGTGACGGTCCGGATTGCCCGGACGGGTGGCGGAGGTTGAGGCCGCTGCCCCGGGGCGCGCAGGGCCAACTTAATTCTCGGCGGAGGGTTTCGTGATCCGACAGTTCGTCCCCTTTTTCCTCCTGGTTTCGGGCCTGTTTGGGAGCGCAGGCGCCGCCAATCTTGCCGCGCAGTACGCCCCGCCTCCCGACGCCTATTCGATCCACTACACCGTCTCGCTGATCATGCCTAACCAGCAGGTGAGCATCTACCGCGCCGGCGACCGCGTGGTGACCGAGGAATTCACGCCGCGCAGCGGGCCCATGCCCCATCCCACCCACACGCGCGACTACCTCAATTTGCTCACCCATCAACAGTGGACCCTCAACCTCCAGGATCCTTCCGTTCCCTGCGGAGCCTCGACGCTGGGGGGCGCCCGGGGCGATTGGAGCGGCAATCCCTTTGAGTGGCTTTCCGGTTTCTTCGGCGTTGACCTTTCGCGATTGCACTCCGTCGGCACGGGAACCATGGCCGGACGCAAGGCGGAGATCTACGAAATTCCCGGCCCCCACAAGCTCAGCACCAGAATCTGGGTCGATCGGCAATACGGCCTGCTGCTCAAGATGCAGCGCCCGGGCAAGGACGGCCGGCCCCGAATCATTCTGGAGGTGCAATCGTTCACGGTCGGCAAGCCCCCCGCC
>JBJKQV010000117.1:0-4771 GCA_046704985.1 Terriglobia bacterium | reverse complement strand
CACATCAGCCGGTGGAGCGATTCCTCGTGGATGATGGCGGGTATGCCCAGGCGCGTCTCTTCCACCAGTTACTTTTGCAGCAGATTGCAGACCGTGGCGGAAGTGCGCGGGTCGCGATTGATGCCCGGGCGGGTGATTTCGCCCGTGCCGTTCTTGAGCACGGGCTTCACCTTCTCCATGATGTAATTGCCGTTCGCGTCGAGATAGGGCTTGCGGTCGATGAAGGTGGAGACGAGCTGCGCGGCCTTCTCTTCGAGAGTCATGCGGCCGAGCAGGTCGTGGACGCGCTCCTCGACGCTGAGCTTGGGATTGCGGTAAGCGGGCGAGCCGCCGCTCGCCGGCAGCGACTTGGCTCCCGCCGCCTTGGCGGCGCCCTTCAACGGCCCCATCAGCGAGGCGGCCACGGCCGCACCGGCTTTGCCCAAAAAGCTTCGTCGCGTGCTCATCGTTTCGCTCTCCTCTCGTCGATTGGCGCGCCGCTCAGCGCCGGGCGTCTTCGCGCGCCGCGGCGGTCCCACACTTCCCTGCCACGGGCGATGAGCCGCCGGCGGTATATTTCCGCGCCACGTCCAGCCACGGGTTGGATTTCTCGGTCAGCGGCAGCATCCAGATCAGCGCGCCGTCCGAGTACGTGCAAGCCAGGTCGAGCGCGCGGTTCAGAATCTTGGGCTTGGGATTTCCCTCGCGGTGCCACGACGTCCAGCGCGAGTAAACGATGGCGTAGACGGGAAAGCGCCCGGCGGTGACGATGCGGCTGTCCACCAGGAAGGCGCGCAAGCCCTCGTTCTTTTCGAGATTCCCCCAGACCAGCCACGCGCCGTCGACGCACCCGGCTAGGCGCCGCGCCTCGGGCGGATCCAAATCGTAAATGGTGGGCACGAACAAAATGCGAGGATTTGCGGCGCGCCCGGCGCGGTAGATGCGGCAGAAATAGTCGTGGGTAAACAGCTTCCCTTCGCCTGCCACGTCGGTGTCGTCAATATTCACCCCGCGCAGCGCCGGGTATTTGAGCGAAAGCTTGGACAGCTCGCTCATCCAGCGCACAAAGTCGTGGCGGTAAGGAAGGCTCGCGCCCTCGTGGTGGGGGATGAGCACCGCCCAGACGGCGATCCCGGCCTTCTGCGCGGCAGGAAGCAGGCGCTGGAAATCGTCGTAGGTGTAAGGCGGCTTTTCCTCGATGGGCTGCACGTAGCAATCGAAGTGGTTGGCGCGCAGCAGGCGGACGGTGGCCGCAACGTCCAGCGTATGATCGGCGGTTTCGATGGGAATCGACCAGGAGCACGGCACGTTGCCCATCGCCTGGAAATCGGCGATCTTGCCGGCGGCGCGCAGCCGCGCCGGCGCCAGCAGCGCAAGAGCCAGCAGGCACGCGCCAACCGGCGCAGGCCGCACCCACGCGCGCCGTCTGAGATTCTTCTTCTCCGTGCTCTTTGTAGTGATGTCGGCCTCCTGACCGCCCTAAAGACTCTCCGCGCCCTCTGCTACGGCAACTTGAAGCGGTAGACGTGCACGTCGTGGGGCGCAAACCAGTCGCTGAACTGCCCGCCGGACACACTCACGGTGCGCGGCGGCTCGTACAGGACTTCGCCCTCCGTAATGCCCTTGGGCAATCCGCTGAATTCGACCTGAGAAGTATCGCCCTCGCCCTTGTCGGCCAGGATGTAGAGGTAGCCGTCCGCCTCGCGCGCCAGAAACTCGACGGCCTTCGGGCCATGGAGCTTGATGTGCAGGTCGGCGTCGGGCGCGATCAGCGCCGGAAAGAGCGGCCCCGAGGGGTTCAGCTCGTCGAGCACCGGTTTGAGGACTCGATAGTAGAAGCGCCAGTTCCAGCCCAGCTCGCGGTCGCGAGCGTCCATGCACTGCTTGATGCTGCCGCCGAAAAAGTTCAGCCCGCGAGCGCCGTTAATGATGGACGCGTAGGTCATGTAGCGCTCCTGCGCGAAGGTGGGAAAGCGCAGGGTCCTGCCGGGTTTGGCGACTCCGCTCCAGCAGATTTGCAGCACCATCATGAAGGGCTTCTTGCCTTCGGTGACCTGCGCCATTTCGTGCGCGTAGTCGCTCACCATGCTCAGGTTCTTGTTGGCGCGCAACGAGTGCCTGCCGGGCGGGTAGCCGATGGGATAGACGTCCAGGGAGGCTATGTCGTAGGTGGGGTAATAAGGGCGCAGTTGGGCCGTCGTGCCGCGGGGCGCAAAGTTCAGCCAGACGGGATGATTGGGATCGAGTTGGCGCACGATGTCCGCGTAGCGCTGAACCTTGTCCACCGACTCCTTGCCCCAGAAGGGCTCGTCGGCGGCCTTCCAGAAGCCCACGGCCGGGTTGTTGCGGTACTTCTCCACCACCCGGCGCAGCTCCTCCGCCTTGTGCTCCTGGTGGGGGCCGATGGCCAGCAGGGTGTGGATCCAAATGGCGTTCAGGATGCCCGCCTTCGCCGAGGCCGCCAAAACGCGGTCCAGCTCGGCCTCGCTTTGCGCGTCCCATTTTTGCCGCATGGGCGGCCCCACGCGCTGAAACACCGTGCCGTTGCTCTTCAGCTCCTGGTAGGCATCCTCGCCGGTGGGCGTCTTCGAGCCCGGCGGCGGGCCACCCGTGAAGCCGATTGGAAACGTCGGCTTGCCGTCCACCAGAATCACGTTATTCGGCCCGACCTTTACCTGCGCCGCCGGCGCCAGAACCGCCGCGCCCAGCGCCAGCAACAATCCCAGCGTGTAAACCGGAACCTTGCGAGCCATCCGACTTCCGTGCATGACGCCTTCACCTCCGCGCAAATTGAACACACCCCATGGCCTCGCGCCGTGCGGCGCGCCGCCCTAGGGCAGCTTGAAACGGTAAACGTGCACGTCGTGAGGAGCGAACCAGTCGCTGAACGTCCCGCCGCTCACCGCCACAGTGCGCGGCGCTTCGTAAAGCACTTCGCCCTCGTGGATGCCCTTGGGCAGGCCGCTGAATTCCACCTTACTCGTCTCGCCCGGGCGCTTGGCGGCCAGGATGTAAAGGTATCCGTCCGCTTCGCGCGCCAGGTACTCGACGCCCGAGGCGCCGGTGAGCTTCACCGGCAGGGTGGAATCGGGCGCCACCAGCGCCGGGAAAACCGGCGCCTGGGGGTTCAACTGCTTGAGCAGCGGCTTCAGAACGCGGTAGTAAAAGCGCCAGTTCCAGCCCAACTGGAGGTCCTGCGCGTCCAGGCCCTTTTTGTAGTTTCCCCCGAAAAACACCAGCCCGCGCGCGCCGTCAATGATTGACTGGTAGGCCATGTAGCGTTCCTGGGCGAAGGTGGGGAAACGCAACGTCTTGCCCGGCTTGGTGACGCCGCTCCAGCAGATTTGCAAAACCATGAAGAAGGGCTTCTTGCCTTCCGTGATCTGCTGCAGTTCCCTGGCGTAGTCCCCCACCATGCTGATGTCTTTGTTGGGCTTGAGCGAGTGGGTCCCGGGCGGGTAGCTGATGGGATAGATGTCCATGGCGCCGATGTCGTAAAAAGGATCGTAGGCGCGCAGGCTTTCGACCGTGCCGCGCGGGGCGTAGATGAGCCAGATGGGATGGTGCGGGTCGACCTCGCGAACGATCTTCGAGTAGCGCGCGACCTCCTCCGCCGAAACCTTGCTCCACGCCGGCTCGTCCTGCACCTTCCAGAAGGCCAGCGCCGGGCTGGTGGAGTATTTCTTCACCACCCTGCGAAGCTCCTCGACCGTCTGCTGGTCGTCGGGGCCGATTTTCTGCAACCCGGGAATGGAAATCGCCGTCAGCAGTCCCGCGTCTCCCGCCACGCGCATGGTGCCGTCCAGCAGCGATTCCGATTCCAGGTCCCAGCGCTCGTTGGGCGGCGGCCCCACCTGAAGAAAGACCGTTCCGTTGCTCTTCAGCTCCGCGTAAGCGTCGCCGCCGGAAGGCGTCTGCGAGCCCGCCGGCGGCCCCTTGATGAAGCCGATGGGAAAGACCGGCTTGCCGTTTACCAGCACCACGTTGTGCGGACCCACCGCAACTTGCGCAGCGGACGCGCTCGCCGGCGCGGCCAGCACCCAACAGGCCGCGGCGGCCAAGAGCAGGAATTTCCACGCTCGCTTGCTTTTCATCCTCGGATCTCCCGGTTCAGCCCTCGCTAGTTTGCCCTTCGGCGGGGTTCGTGCCCGCCGCCCGCAGGCGCAGCAGGCGCGGCCGGTCGTGCTCGACGGCCAGGTCGAGCACCACTTCCCCTCCCGTCTGCTCGAAGGGCAAGCTCCTATTATCTTCCACATCGGTGATTTCGTGCAGCTTGAATTCCAGATCGGTCAGGCGTACTCGCGCGCGCGCGTCGACGGCGGCGTGGCTGACCACCACCAGAAAGCCGCCGCGCCCCCCGGAGCGCAGCGCCGCCTCGATTTCAGGGTGGGAGCTGCGCACGCGCGCCCGCACGCCCGCCGACTCGGCCAGCGCGTAAAGCAGCGCTTCCATCTGCGCGCGCGACGCCTCGTCCTTGTCCACCCAGGTCTGGAAATAGCTGTCCTGCGCGCAGAAACCGAGCAGGAAGGCGTGCCCCTTTCCGACCCGGCGATACACGAGCGCCGGTGAGCCGTCGCGCGCGCGCAGCAGAACCTCGCCGTCCGTCACCTCGCACGCCCGCGGGCTGACGATCTTGAAATCAAACGCCCGCCCAAAGGCCTTTCCGGCAACCTCGCCGCGCGTAATGCGAGGCGATTCTTCGCCCGCGAGCGGCCGGACCATCCAGTGCGGATTCTCGAGCGCCGGCACCCAGACCCCGCTGCGCGGCACCCGCCCGGTCTCGGCCTTGCGC
>JBJKQV010000116.1:0-4492 GCA_046704985.1 Terriglobia bacterium | reverse complement strand
GTTGATTTTGGGCCCTAGCATCAACCTTCGGCGGGCTGAGGCGCCGTGCTTCCTCAGCGCTTCAAACGGAGGCAACGCCCATGAAGCTTCTCGAGGAGTTCAAGAAGTTCGCAGTACGCGGGAACGTGATCGATATGGCCGTCGGCGTGATCCTGGGTGCGGCGTTCGGAAAGATCGTCAGCTCGCTGGTCAGCGACCTGATCATGCCGCCCCTGGGCCTGCTGGTGGGCAAGGTGGACTTTACCAAGCTCTTCATCAACCTGACGAGCCACCCTTACGCGACCCTCGCGGATGCCAAAGCCGCCGGCGCGCCCACGCTCAACTACGGCATTTTTGTGAATGCGGTGATCGATTTTGTGATCGTGGCGTTCGTGGTTTTCCTGCTGGTGCGCCAGTTCAACCGCATGATGGAGCGGCGGAAGAAACCGGAAGCCCCCGCGCCCGCCACCACGCGCGACTGCCCGTATTGTTTGTCGAGCATTCCGCTCAAGGCCACGCGCTGCGCCCACTGCACTTCCGAGCTCAGCCCCGCAGGGGCGTGAGCCCGGCAGGAGCAGAGAAGGGAGGTTCGGCGCGCCCTCAGCGCAGCAGGTCTTCGAGGCGCGCCGACTGCTCGGTTTTCTCGTCGCGGTATTTGACGATGACGGGCGTGTAGAGCGAGAGGCCCAACTCGCGCCCGCGGCCTTTCGAGACCGCGCGCGCGCCGGGCACCACCACGGCGCCGGGAGGAATCTTGAGTGGCGTCGCGCCGTCACGGCGATAGACCGCGTCGTGCACCAGGTCGTAAACGGGCGTGGAGCCGGTCAGAATCGTTCCCGCGGCCAGCACCGCGCCCTGGCCCACCACTGTGCCTTCGTAGACGCCGCAATTGCCTCCCACCAGAACTTCGTCCTCGATAATCACCGGCAGCGCGCCCACCGGCTCCAGCACCCCGCCGATTTGCGCGGCGGCGGAGAGGTGGCACTTCTTGCCCACCTGCGCGCAGGAGCCCACCAGGGCGTGGGAATCGATCAGCGTGCCGTCGTCCACGTAGGCGCCGGCGTTGACGTACATGGGGGGCATGCAAACCACGTCGCGCCCCAGATAGCAGCCGTCGCGCACCGACGACCCGCCCGGCACCACGCGCACGTTCTGCGCGGCGGGAATTTGCTTGAGCGGATAGGTGTGCTTGTCGCGGAACTGAAAGATCGTGGCGCCGGTGTCGGCGGATTGGGGGGGCCGCGCGGACGCCGCCGCGACGGGCATTTCGACAATCCGCCCCAGGCGAAAACCCAGCAGAATGCCTTTCTTCACCCAGGTGTTCACGCGCCAACCGGTCGCGGAAGCAGCGTCGGGCTCCGCGGCGCGCACCCGCCCGGCGTTCAGTTGCGCCTTCAACTCTTCGAAAGCCTGCGCGGCGGCTTCCAGCTCCTCGCCGGGGCGCGCGTAAAAGTCTTCGATGCGTAGCTGGAGATTCATAAGGGGATTCCCGCGGCCGGAGGCCGTGCGAGCCTAAGCCTTCAAGAGTCCTTCGCTCGTGAGAACCTCTTGCAGCTTGGCGCGGTTCTCGGGTTTCATGGCGACCAGCGGCAGGCGATAAATCTCTTCGATCTTGCCCATCATGGCCAGTGCCGCCTTGACGGGAATGGGGTTGGTCTCCAGAAAATTCGCCTGCATGAGGGGCAGCAGCCGGAAGTGCAGCTGCCGCGCTTCCTCGAACTTTCCTTCCAGGCAGAGGTGGGCGAGCCGCGTCATCCGGCCGGGAATTTCGTTGGAGGCGACGGAGATGACGCCCGCGCCGCCCAGTGCCATGAGCGGGAAGGTGAAGGCGTCGTCGCCGGAAAAGATCCGAACCGTGGGCGGAATGCGGCGCAAAACCTCCATCTGCTGGGTAATGTTGCCGGAGGCTTCCTTGATGGCGGCGATGTTGGGAAGCTCCGCCAGGCGCGCTACCGTTGCCGGCTCGATGTTGGAGGAGGTGCGGCCGGGAACGTTGTAGAGCACGATGGGCAGCGCGACGGACTCGGCCAGGGCGCGGAAGTGCTGGAAGAGGCCTTCCTGGGTGGGCTTGTTGTAATAAGGCGCCGCGGAAAGGATCCCCGTGATGCCCAGCTTCTCCACTTCTTGCGCCAGCCAGCAGACCTTGCGGGTGCTGTTGCCGCTGACGCCGGCGATGATGGGCACCTTGCCGGCGGTTTCTTCCATCACCACGCGAAGCACACCCATGTATTCCTCGTGCTCGAGGGTGGGCGTTTCGCCCGTGGTGCCGCAGGGTACGAGAAAATCGATGCCTTCGCTCAGCTGGAACTTCACCAGGCGGCGCAACGCTTCCACGTCCACCGAACCGTCGCGCGCAAAGGGCGTGACCAGGGCCGTTCCGCATCCCCGAATGTTGACTTCCATGGTCTCTCCGTCCTAAGGGTGAAGTACAAAGGTCAAAGGGTGAAGGGTAAAGGATAAGAAAATCCGAGTCAGAAACCCTTCCTCCTTCTCATTTCCGACTTCCTACTCCCGACCTTTTACCCTTTAGCCTTTACCCTTTTTGGTTTCCAGGACCTCCGCGAAATGGAACAGCCCCTTCCTGCCCACCACCCAGCGCGCGGCGTAGAGCGCGCCTTCGGCGAAGCCCTGCCGATTGCGCACCGTGTGGCGGACGATGACCGTGTCCGCTTCCGAATCGAATCCCATCTCGTGGGTGCCGGGCATGCTTCCGGCGCGCAGGCTGACCACCGGAATCTTGCGGCCCAGCGGCGCCTCGACGAGCTTTTGCAATTCCAACGCCGTTCCCGAGGGCGCATCCTTCTTCGCGCGGTGGTGGGCTTCGGTCAGGTAGGGGTCGTACTGGGCAAAGGCCCCAAAGGTTTCCGCCGCCCGGCGCGCCAGGCGGAAGAAGAGTTGCACGCCGATGGAAAAGTTGGCGGCGTAGACCATCCCCACGCCGCAGCGCTCGACGATGCCGCGCACTTCTTCCAGGTGCTGCTGCCAGCCCGTGGTGCCCACCACCAGGTGGCAGCGCGCTTCCGCGGCGCGGCGGATATTGGCGAGCACCGCGCCCGGCGTTGTGAAGTCCACGCACACGTCCACGCCGCGGAAACGCTCGGGGGTGATACCCGCGCCGTCCGGGTTTTCGTCCACGTCCAGCGTGAGCGCCACCTCGAACCCGCGCTGTGGGGCGAGCTCCGCCAGCAGTTTGCCCATTTTGCCGTAGCCCAGCAGCGCGAGCTTCAGCACGCGGTCCGGACCCTCGGACTGTTTCGCATGATCTGTGCTCATAGGCCGGCGCCCGGGAATGACAAGTTAAGAATCACACACCTTCGGACTTTACGCAAAGCACGTGCACCCTCGGGTGCACATGGCCGGCGGTGATTCTCAATTCAAAATGCAAGATTCAAAATGCAAGATTCAAAATTCAAAATGCAAGACTCAGTCCAAGTATCCTTGCGATTTCAGCAACTCGGCGTTGAGCAGCGCGGCGCCCGCCGCGCCGCGCACGGTGTTATGGCTAAGGGTGACGTACTTGAACTCGAGCACCCGGCAGGGGCGCTGGCGGCCCTCCAGCGCCGCCATGCCGTTCCCGGCCGTCACGTCGAACTTGGGCTGCGGCCGGTCGTGCACTTCGCGCACCACGATGGGCGGCTGGGGGGCGGAGGGCAATCGGCGCTCCTGGGGCAGGGCGCGAAAATTCCGCCACGCGGCCAGCAGGTCCTCCGCCGACGCCTTGGTGCGCAGCGCCACGGAAACCGTCTCCATGTGGCCGTCTTCCACCAGCACGCGGTTGCAGTGCGCGCTCACGGCGAACCGCGCCGGCTCCACGTGCCCTTCGGCCAGTTTGCCTAGCAGCTTGTGCGTCTCGCGCTCGACCTTCTCTTCTTCGCCGGAGATGAACGGCACGACGTTGCCCAGGATGTCGAGGGTGGGAACGCCCGGATAGCCGGCCCCCGAAACCGCCTGCATGGAAGTGACCAGAACTTTTTCCAGTCCGAAGGCGCGCTCCAGCGGCGCCAGCGACATCACCAGCCCGATGGTGGTGCAGTTGGGATTGGTGAGGATGGCGCCCTTCCAGCCGCGCTGGGCGCGCTGCGCGTCCAGGAGCGCCAGGTGGTCCGGGTTGACCTCCGGAATCACCAGCGGCACGTCGGCGTCCATGCGGTGGTTGGAGGAATTGGAGACCACCAGGTGCCCGGCGCGCGCGAATTCCTTTTCCACCTCGCCCGCCACCTTGGAATCGAGCGAGGAGAAGACCAGCTTCGGGCCGCCCGGGCGGCAGGCGTGAACGGGCAGCTCGCGCGCCCCTTCCGGCAGCGGCGCGCGCAGGCGCCACATGCACGCTTCCACGTATTTCTTGCCCGCCGATCTCTCCGACGCCGCCAGCCACTTCACCTCAAACCAGGGGTGATGCTCCAGCAAGCTGACGAACCTTTGGCCCACCATGCCGGTGGCACCCAGAATTCCCACTTCGATTTTCTTCATCGTTTGGTCCTTGCTCCGTGCCCCCTGGTCTGTTGTCTGTGGC